>JAEFBC010000197.1 GCA_016292155.1 Saccharofermentans sp.
AAGGATCGCTCTTGGCGTTCCTGCTACAGCACTCGCTGCTGCAGTTGAAGCTGCTGCTTACACAAACATCAAGATCGCTGCACAGAACTGCCACTTCGAAGAGAAGGGTGCTTTCACAGGCGAGATCTCACCTCTCTGGCTCGCTAAGATGGGCGTAAATTACTGCATCATCGGCCACTCCGAGAGAAGAGAATACAATGCAGAGACAGACGAGACAGTTAACAAGAAGGCGTTAGCACTCCTCAAGTATGGTGTAAGACCTATCATCTGCTGCGGTGAGTCTCTTGCTCAGCGTGAAGCAGGCGAGACATTCGACTGGATCAAGGGCCAGATCGTTGGCGCTTTCAAGGATATCCCTGCTGAGAAGCTCTGCCAGATCACAATCGCTTATGAACCTATCTGGGCTATCGGCACAGGTAAGACAGCTACAGACGAGCAGGCTGAGGAAGTCTGCAAGTTCATCCGTGGCGTCATCGCTGAGCTCTACTGCCCTAAGTGCGCAGAGGCTATGACAATTCAGTACGGCGGATCCTGCAATGCAAAGAACGCTGCAGGCCTCTTCGCTCAGCCTGACATCAACGGCGGTCTCGTAGGTGGTGCTTCCCTCAAGGCTGAGGATTTCTCCATCATCTGCAACGCATAAGCTGAAATAAAACAGATACTTTTGGACCCGTGCTCGTTTGAGTACGGGTCTTTTTTTCGCAGACATAAAAAGGGCGCCCTGCTAAGGACGCCCTTAATAATCAGCCGTTTATCAGCTTACTGCTTTGAAAGATACTCGTCGATGCCCTTTGCGGCAGCTTTTCCTGCACCCATAGCAAGAATAACCGTTGCAGCGCCCGTTACAGCGTCACCGCCTGCGAAAACACCGGCTCTTGATGTCATCTCCGACTCGTTGACCACGATACCGCCTTTTCTGTTGACCTCGAGGCCTGCAGTAGTCTTCTTGATGAGCGGGTTAGGTGATGTGCCGAGCGACATGATGACTGCATCGCACTCGATAGTAAATTCTGATCCTTCGACCGGAACAGGTGATCTTCTGCCGGATGCGTCAGGCTCGCCAAGTTCCATGCGGATGCATGTGCAGCCCTTTACCCAGCCGTTCTCGTCAGAGACGATCTCGACAGGATTTGTGAGGAGGTCGAAAATGATGCCTTCCTCTTTTGCGTGATGGACTTCTTCAGCACGTGCAGGGAGCTCTGCTTCGGATCTTCTGTAAACAACATGTACCTCAGCGCCCAATCTCTTTGCAGTACGCGCAGCGTCCATTGCAACGTTGCCGCCGCCTACGATGACTGCCTTCTTGGCTCTCATGATAGGCGTTCTGGAATCAGGTGAGAAAGCGCCCATGAGGTTGGATCTTGTGAGATATTCATTAGCGGAGAACACGCCCAGAGCCTGCTCGCCGGGGATATTCATGAAGCGGGGAAGGCCTGCGCCCGAGCCGATGAATACGGCCGAGAAGCCTTCATTTTCGAACAGGTCGTCGATAGTAAGCGAGCGTCCGATGACTGCGTCAGTCACGATCTTAACGCCCAGTTCCTTAATATTCTCGACTTCCTTTGCAACTACCTTCTCCTTGGGGAGACGGAATTCGGGGATGCCGTAAACGAGTACGCCGCCTGCCTTGTGCAGAGCTTCGAAGATCGTTACGTCGTAGCCCATCTTTGCAAGGTCGCCTGCGCATGTAAGGCCAGAGGGGCCTGCGCCGATGACTGCGACTTTCTTGCCTTTCTTGACCATATCGGCAGGGAGCTGGGGTTTGATGCCCATTTCCTTGGCAGAGTCAGCAACGAATCTCTCAAGACGTCCGATGGAGACTGCCTCGCCCTTAATGCCTCTGATGCACTGTGCCTCGCACTGTGTCTCCTGGGGGCATACACGGCCGCATACAGCCGGGAGGGAAGAGGACAACGATATTACGTTATAAGCGCCCTCAACGTCGCCGTCTTTAAGCTTTGAGATGAAGCCCGGAATGTTGATCGATACAGGGCAGCCCTGCATGCAGCGCGCATTCTTGCAGTTAAGGCAGCGGGATGCTTCCAGAACTGCTTCTTCCTTTGTATATCCGAGGCATACCTCATCGAAATTGGTGGCGCGGATCTGGGGATCCTGCTCTGCTACCGGTACTTTCTTCATTACATCAAAATCCATTATCTTATCCCCCTTATGAGCACATTCCGCAGCCGCCGCTGTGTGTGTCGCCTTCGGTGAGCCTTAACATAAGCTCGCCCTCCTGCGTCTTATAGAGGCGTGAACGCTGCAGTGCCTGGTCGAAATCAACGGCGTGTCCGTCGAACTCAGGTCCGTCAACGCATGCGAACTTTACTTCGCCGCCTACTAAGAGTCTGCAGGCGCCGCACATGCCCGTACCGTCGACCATTATGGTGTTCATGGAAACGACCGTGGGAATGCCGAGCTGCTTTGTGAGCTGGCAGGCAAACTTCATCATGATGACAGGTCCGATTACTACGCAGTGGTCGTAACGGACGCCCTCATCCCAGAGCTTCTGCAGGGCAACACATACGTTGCCGTGGATTCCGTATGAGCCGTCATCTGTTGCGAAGTAGAGGTTCTTTGTGACTGCCTTCATCTCGTCTTCGAAAATAAGAAGCTCCTTTGTCCTTGCACCCTGGATGCAGTCGACCTCAATGCCGTTGTCGTGGAGCCACTTGAGCTGGTTATATACTGGAGCCGTTCCGACGCCTCCTGCGATGAAGAGGATCTTCTTGGCTTTAAGTTCTTCAATGGAAAGATCGCAAAGGTCGGAGGGGTTTCCGAGAGGGCCTACAACGTCAGCAAAGCACTCACCGGCGTTCATCCTGCTCATTCTCTCAGTCTCTGCGCCTACTGTCTGGTAGACGATCGTGATGATGCCATTTTCGCGGTCGAAGTCGCAGACTGTAAGGGGAATTCTCTCGCCGTCCTTATCAGCTCTGACGATCAGGAACTGGCCGGGCATAGCTTTCTTGGCTACGAGCGGAGCCTTGATCTCCATCAGGAAAACCTTGGGTCCAAGCATCTTCTTGGTAATAATCTCAAACATATCCTTTATCCTCCTTAATGAACGGGTGCTGTCAAAAGTCCGTTCACGGGTCTTACTTGTATGGTAGCATACCAAACAGCAGGTGATGTGGCAATATAAAAATTCATTAAATTTTATTATTGTTTCTTATTGTATGGAAAATTAAATAAAAATCAATTTAAAGAAGAGGCAGCTCCGGAGTGAGTGCTATCTGCCTTTGAAAGATGTTAAAATACACCCATGAGAAAACTCTGAAATGGAATAAGAGATTCAGGAGGAAGATATGTACTGGTATTATGATATGGGTGATTACAGTTTTATTTTTTATATCCTTGCGTTCGGCATCATGATCTGGAGCCTTATCGTAAGGGCAAGACTTAACAGCCTCGTTAAGAAGTACAGCAATGTGCCTGTTGCAAGCCGCAAGGATGCGAACACATGCGTCCATGAGATGCTTGCTTCGAATGAAGTCTACGGTGTTACCGTAAAGGCGACAGGCGGTGAGATGACCGATAACTACAATCCTAAGGAAGAGACCATCAATCTTTCCGAGACGACATACGGAAAGAATTCGATCACTGCCGTAGCCGTAGCTGCACATGAATGCGGACACGCATGCCAGGCACATTCGGACATGGCACTTTATAAAGTCCGTCAGCTGATCGCACCGGTTGCCGGCTTCACATCGAAGATCAGTGTCTGGATCGCTATCATCGGCGTGATCATCATGTATGCTTCCAAGTCACTTGAGATGAGCAACATAGGCTACACGATCAGCACGGTCGGAATAGTTCTTTATTCAGTCGTATTTATTTTCTATCTCGTTACGCTCCCGATCGAGCGCGATGCGAGCAGAAGAGGCCTTAAGGCAATGAAGGAATTCGGGTGGGTTTCTGACGATCAGTACAAAGCTGCAAAGAGCGTTCTCTGGGCAGCCGGCGATACATATGCGGTTGCACTCGCGAGTGCGGCGCTCACACTCTTAAGACTCCTTCTCATGAGAGGCAGAAGGAGAAGATAAAGGAGGCCTTTATGTCATTACTTAATCCCGAGAGAAAAGACTTTGTAAGTTCTATTGGAAAAGGTGTAAAGATCGCAGGATTTTTCTATCCGTCATCCGCTCCCGAGATAAAGGGCGTCGTCCAGATCTGCCACGGAATGGCTGAATATCTGGAGCGTTATGAAGAGATGATCAAATGGTTCAATGAAGCAGGCTATCACGTCTGCGGCATGGACATGGCAGGTCACGGCCAGACCTATTATCTGAATAAAGATGCGGGTTTCCCCAAGGGATATTTCGGAGGGATAAAGGATTCATGGAAAGCCATCCTCACAGACGAGCTGGGCCTTCATGAATATGCGCAGGAGCGCTTTGGCAAAGAAGGCCTGAAATATATCCTCTACGGACATTCGATGGGTTCATTCGTCGTAAGATCCATCTTCTCCACACCGAGATACAGCAGACAGTTTGACGGCTTTGTTTTCTCATCCACAATGGGTCCCAATCCTGCCGTCGGAATGGGCAAGTTCTTGGCAAGCTGTGCCTGTGTTTTCGGAGGCGCTAAGAAGAAAAACAAACTGCTCAGCTACATTGCTTTCGGAAGCTACACGAAGAAGATCGAGAACCCAAGAACAAGCTACGACTGGCTCTCCACGGTCCAGGAAGAGGTCCAGAAATATATCGACGATCCGATGTGCGGATTCTATTTTACCGGCGAGGGATTCAGGACGCTTTTCAGCCTCATCGGATTCATGCAGAGCAAGGAAGCCTATGCGCTTATACCTGACCGCCCGTGCTTCTTCACATACGGACAGGATGACCCGGTAGGAAGCTACGGCACCGGCGTCGAAAAGGTAATCGCCAGAATGCAGGCAGCAGGCGCAAATCTTAAGTCAAAGAACTACGGCCCTTACCGTCACGAGATCCAGAATGAGCCCGTGAAGGAAGAGTACTTCAAAGATCTTATCGAATATTTTGATTCGGTGCCTTTAGCCTAAGCTGATAACGAGCTCGTTGCTTAAGAACTCTATGGAAGTACCGTAGCTGAGTTTCTCAGGTACGGATTCCGAGAGACCTACGACATTAAATATTCCGGACAATACGAGATGCTTTGTTCCGCCCAGATTCTGAGTGCGGACAGTTATCTTATTGCCTGATACTTCGGCTGTGATGATGCCTGAACCGACACCGCCGTCAGCGAAGATCTCACATGCCGCCTGAGTGCCCTGGCCTAAGCCGAAGCAAGTGAATGTAAGGTTGTCGAGAGAACCGATGCCGCTGTTGGAATCGGGTGTTCTTGTCGGAATGATGGAGTTCGGGCGGGCGAAAACAGGAGCCGAGAAAGGCGCTGTCTTGCGTGTGATATAACGCGGTCCCTGGATCTTCTCGTGAGTCATGAAATCAGTCCAGACGCCGGAAGGGATATAAACTCTTACGTTGTCATTGGGATAGATCGAAGGTGCCACGAGAAGTGAAGATCCGAGCATGTATTCCGTGTCAAAATTCTCAGCCGTCGGGTCGCCTGCAAATTCCAGAGCCATTGCGCGGATAACGGGTGTGCCGTACTTAACGCTCTCGCAGAGGCTGGAATAGATATAAGGTGCAAGGCCTGTCCTGATCGCGGTAAATGCCTTGATGGAATTCAGATTCTTAACATTCTCGAGGAGCTTAAGAGAGCCCTTGAATCTCGAATGAGGTGCATAAGCTGCAAAGCCCACATAGTGATCGAAGAGTTTGGGGTCGTTGAGTTCCTGCTCCGGGATATCGATATTGATGCCGCCAAAGCCTGTAAGACCGTAAGAGACTGCATTCTTAACCGCAGCGCCCAGGTCGGAATAGCTTGCCTTCAATGTCGTGTAGATATTGCTGTAAGGAGATCTCTGGTCGCCGGAACTGATCGAATCGGAAATGATGAATGAGCCGAGGCGTCCGCGCTCTCTTGCAGATACGTCGCTTAATGCCGTGTTGAGGATGCCCGTGAAGTTCAATAGATAATCTCTCTTGCCCGAAGCCTTCTCGAAAGCCTTTGTCATTGAGTATGTGTAGTTGGATTCGAAAACAGAGAAGCCCTGTCTTGCAAGTGCCGCGCACGCATTGATGAACCAGCTTCTTGTCTCGGGGAGATTCAAGTCGAGCATGGCAACGCCGCCCTTTTCGGCATCGCAGAGAACAGCTCTGCCGTCAGGAAATGAGACGAGGAGACCGGAGTCTAACAGCTCGATATATTCAGGTGCTCTCTCGGAAACGAAAGGATTTACGGAAAGACCTAAGATGATGCCCATATCGGATATTGCTTTTGCAAAGCCGACAGGATCAGGGAATCTTGCAGCGTCGAATGTGAATCCGTAAGGAGCGTAGTCGGGACGCCATGAGTTGCCGATCCAGAGTTCCTTGATATTGACGCCTGCGCTCTTTGCGCTCTTAACTGCGTCAAGGATCTCCTGTGCCGTGAGCTTCTCGTCGTCATTTAAAGCTATTGAGATGCCGCCTGTCGCATATGTGAGTGCGGGGATCCTTCCATTAAGCTGGCTGAAGACCTCTAAGATCTGCATAGGTGTGTCGCCTGCGATGATGCTGTATTCGAGTTCCTCGCCTTCGACTTCGAAGCTTAAGGTGCCGCCTGATGAACCGGCATCGAAAGTTACAGGACGGTTTGTATTTACGAACAGACCGTACTTGGAACCTGAAAGGATGAAAGGAATATGTTCTGCTCCTGCTCTAGAGTCAATTGTGTTGCACTTAACGATCTGTCCGTTGCGGATGATGGAAGCGCCAGCACCGCCAAGACCGTACAGGGATTCCTTGGGCTTAAGATCGATAGAAGCGCCTAAGATCGCATTCTGTGAGAGTGTGTAATAGCTCTCTGAACCTGAGTCGGTCTTATAGTAGATCGGCATGTTTGCGTTCTGGTTCAGAAGTTCAGAACCGCAGTAGAAGAATTTGATATCAAAAACTTTCTTGCTGATCCTTGCTTCGAGATGTCCGCTCTTGAAGGTGAAATAATCACCTGTGTCTTCCAATGTGCCGAATCCGGAAGGCTGGAGGTCGATCACTGAATAGCCCTTCGTCCTGGGCTCTGCGTGATGGCTCAATACTCTTACTGAGATGATGTTGTTCGCAGGTGAGAAAACGGAGACCGTTATTCTTCCTTTCGCGTCCTTGAAGCAGTCTTTACATCCTGTGAGCGTCTCGGAAAATGCCTGGCAGTCACATCCGATCCTCAGTGTGTTGTCCATGTAATAGACGGAATCGATCTGGTAAGGTTTTCTTGAAAAGAGCATATTATCCCTCCATAAAAAGCGCACATGTAAAGCAGTTTGATTCACAAACAAATTCATTATAACTAAACAGTCCGCGTTATATTATTTCAAGAATATGACGATTCATAACAGTTTCAGCTTTTGTACGGGCTTCCCGCTGACCACAGATCAGGCAACTGTTGTTATAATTAATATATGACCATATTACCTGCTAAAGAGAACAGGATTCCCGCTTATGTCGGAGACATCCTTAAACTTATCGAGAAAGAAGGCTTTCTGGCCTATGTTGCCGGCGGTGCCGTAAGAGACATCGTTCTCGGCAGTGTGCCTCACGATTACGATGTGGCAACTTCCGCAAAGCCTGAACAGACCATAGAGATATTCAGAAAAGCAGGTATCAATTTCTACGACAACGCGGCAAAGCACGGAACCGTTACGGCAGTGACGGACGAAGGCGATGTCGAAGTTACGACTTTCAGGGAAGACGGATCTTATTCCGATCTCAGAAGACCGGACGAAGTTGTTTTCAAGTCATCGATCGAAGAAGACGTCAGAAGAAGAGACTTCACCATTAACGCGATGTACATGGATGCTGACGGCAGCATACACGATCCCGAAGGCGGTCAGGAAGACTGCGGAAAGCATCTTATAAGAACAGTGGGAGATCCTGCGGCGCGCTTTGAGGAAGATGCGTTAAGGATACTCCGCGGCATTAGGTTCTGTTCGAAGCTCGGATTTGAGATCGAGAAGGAAACCCTTCTTGCGATGGAGACTCACCGTGAGGAATTAAAAAAGATCTCCGGCGAGAGGATAGCTTCGGAACTTATAGGAATAGTAACGGGCAAATATGCTCCGCAGGCAATAAGGACCGGCTGGAAAGTGTTAAGCGTGGTGATCCCAGAGATCGCTTTATGCAGAGGCTTTGACCAGAGATCCTCATACCACGACAGAGACGTTCTTGAGCATACTCTGGATGTTCTTTCGGAGATCCCTTATATCGAAGGACTGGGAAGAGATTCCGAGCTTGCCATGGCAGCGCTTTTCCACGATCTCGGCAAACCCGAATGCTTCAAGCTCGACGAAGACGGAACCGGACACATGAAGGGCCATCCTCTTGTAAGCATGGCTATAGCAGAGAGGGTCCTCACAGATCTTAAGTGTTCCAGGCAATTTATTAATAATGTATGCCTTCTGGTAAAGCTCCACGATACGTACCTTAAGCCTGACAGGGTAAAGGTCCATAAGTTCATGTGTGAATATCCTTCGGACATCCTTAACAAACTGAAGATATTACAGAGGGCGGACATCCTCGCGCATTCGCCTCTGGGCCTGGAGCGCATGACACGTCTTGAAGAGCTCAATAAGATATCAGAGGAACTGATTGCTTCAGGCGCGGTTTTCGATATTAAGGATCTCGAAATAGACGGCAAGGACATTATTTCGCTGGGTGTGAAAGAGGGACCTGAGATCGGCGAAGTGTTATCTAAAGTTTTTAACAGATATCTTGAGGGAAAATGCCCTAATTCTAAGGAGTTTTTGATTGTTGAGGCCAAAAAACTGATTTCGACAAAATCAGTTTAACGGTTCGTTACATATTGTTAAAAACACCCTCATAAAATCAATATTCTGGTGATTGAATTGTCAAAAACTGCTCCCGTATAATCTAAATATCAGCGAAGGGTAAGCTTGATGCAAGGGAGAGTGATCTATATGAAAAAAATCCGTAACAGTAAGAGAGGCTTTACTCTCACAGAGATCATCGTAGTAGTAGCTATAATTGTAATTGTATCTGCCGCTGCCTTCGTTGGCATCGCGATCACAATTAACAATGCAAAAGCTAATTCAGCAAGAGTTAATGCGACACACGGCCAGGATTCAGACGGCAAGGAATTATTTGAAGCTGAAGCTTGGGACACAGTCGATTCATTAGCCAAGGGTGCTGCGAAATTCTTCGACGTAGCAACATACGATCCGGATAATTCACCGAATGCAGTAGTAGCTGATGACCAGACGGTCAACGGCGATCTTTCCGGCGGCAGCACAGGCGGTGGTGGTGACACAAGTTCAGCAACACCTACGAAGCCTGCAACAGCTACAAACACACCGGTTCCGACAAGTACACCTGTTCCTACGACTCCGCCTGCGACAACAAAGCCCGGCGGCGTACAGACAACGATCGGCGGTACAAATACAGTAACAAATATGGATGGCGCAACTGCACCTGAGAATAATTACTTAGACTGGGGTTCACCTGTTATCGAGACAAGAATATCGGTTCCTCAGAGTACTGATTACAGCACAGTAACTATCGTCATTAAATATACGAGCCCTGTAAACAAAATTAACGACTATTGGAACGGCGATTATTCCCTGGATTCTTCCAAAACGACAATGACGATTACGACAAAGCCGGGTTCCAATTTCGGTATTCAGGCATATTCTGGCGGAAATGCGGAAGTTGTATCCATCTTAGGATCATGATTTCCGGAGCGTTTGCGGGAAAACGGGTAAGGGCAGACGCATAAAACAGACATAAAGTGACAACACTTTATATAGATCACCCTTGAGATGGGCTGCTTCTTAGGAAGCAGCCTGTCTTAATTATTGAATGGTAATATCACGTGGATCTGACGCTCGGCATCAAGGAGTTTTGAAGTAGCTTCAGACTGGGGATTTGTGAGAACTTCTGAAGTCGTTCCTTCTTCGCAGATCTTGCCGTCGCTCATGACGATAACGCGCGGAGCTATCTGTCTTACGATGTGGATATTGTGCGTGATCAGGAGGAAAGCCGTATGCTGTTCCCTGTTGATGTCCGTCATGAGTTTTAAGAGCTCGGCTGAAGAACTTGCATCCAGTGAAGAGAACGGCTCGTCGGCGATTATAAGTGTCGGATCCTGGATAAGGCACATTGCGATAGCGACCCTCTGGCGCTGTCCGCCTGAGAGCTCATTGGGATGGCGCATAAGGTGTTCCTCGCCAAGGCCGCAGATCTCGAGCACCGCCGTTATGCGTGCAAGAGCCTTTGCTTTGCGCTCTTTGTAAGTGCCTTCGCCTTTTATCTCATTTGCTTTTCCTGAAGCCTCCAATGCCTCTGACATATGCCATTTGATCGTATGGGCAGGGTTAAGGCAGGATACAGGATCCTGGAAGATAACGCCGATGCGCGGGCTCTTGATCTCCACCGTACCTGAGTGGGGAAGGAGGCCTAATATCGATCTTATGAGTGTCGTCTTGCCGCTTCCTGAGCCGCCTATAAGTCCGACGATCTCGTTCGGATATACCTTAAGGGATACGTCGTGAAGGACTTTGTTGTCAGTCTTCTCATCCTTATTCTTTCCGCGCTCGAAAAGCGTCTTACCGTATCCTGCAGTAATATTGCCTGCTGTAAGAACAGGTTCTTTTGTATAGTCGACCTTTATGGGCTCAAAACCCATGATCCTCGTGTCGAGTCTGGCATTCGTAAGGAGCTCGGCCGTAAAGGAATTGCGGGGATTTGAGAGGATATCCGAAGCGGTATCCCGGTCAACGATCTTACCGTCACGCATTACCATTACACGGTCGCAGAATCCTCTTACGACAGAGAGGTCGTGGGAGATGAAAAGGATCGTTATATGGAGGTTGTGGCAGAGCTCTTTAAGGAGCTGCAGGATCGATACCGTGGTTACCGTATCCAGGGATGAAGTCGGTTCATCGCAGATAAGAAGGCGCGGCTTAAGGAGCGCTGCGCCGGCAATAAGTACTCTCTGACGCTGTCCGCCGGATAACTGGTGGGGATAGCGGTTCATTATCTCTTCGGCATTCGTAAATCCGACGAGTTCCAGCATATCCGTTATGGTCTTGTGGCGTTCCTCTTTTGTAAGGACGTTTTCCTTATGAGCTGTGAGGACCTCTTCGAGCTGTTTTCCGACAGCCATGAGAGGATCTAAAGCAGTGGAAGGTTCCTGGAATATCATGCCGATGTCTTTTCCGAGCATGGAGCGGCGCTCACGGGGGCTCATTTCGAGAAGGCTTTTGCCTGCAAATTTGATCGAACCGGATGTGATCTCCGCATTCTCTGGAAGAAGTCCTGCGATGGCCAGTGAAGTCATGGTCTTGCCGCATCCTGAGTTGCCGATGAGACCTAATATCTCACCGTCTCTTATTCCAAAATCCACGTCGTCCAGGACGGGCTTCGGGTTGGGATTCTTCCTCGTCGGGAAAGACAATGTCAGATGATGGACCTTAACGATGTGAATGTGTCTTGTCATCTCTTGCCTCCTTTCGCGAGGTTCACGCGGAGACCCTCGGAAATGAAGTAGAGACCCAGGATGTAGAAGACAAGCATAAGGGCAGGGAATATAACGAGCCAGGGAGCAACACGGATGTATGCCTGGCTGTCAGAGAGCATCTTGCCGAATGAAGCATCCGGAGGCTGCACGCCCAGTCCGAGATAGCTCATACCTGATTCGAAAAGCGTCATGTTCGCAAGGCCGATTACCGTTGCGGGCAGGAGCTGCGGAACGAGATTTGGGAAGATGTGGAAGCCCATTATGCGGTAAGGCTTAACGCCCATTACGCGCGCGTGCGTTATATAATCCAATTCCTTTATCTCCATGGTTCCGACACGGCATACTCTCGCGAAGGTCGGCGCGAAAACAAGGCCCAGTGCCCAGATGACATTGGTTACGGAAGCTCCGAAAACCGCTACCGCTACGAGTGCCAGAAGTATTCCCGGGAAGCACATGATGCTGTTGCCGAGGAGCATGATCCCCTTATCGATATAGCCGCCGAAATAACCTGCGGGGATGCCTGCAATAGTGCCCAGGATAAGCGCGATCGCTACGCCTGCAGCGGAAATGTATATCGTGTATTTTGATGCCGACATAACACGTGACAGCACATCTCTTCCGAAGTTATCCGTTCCGAAGGGGTGTTCTGCGCAGGGCGCTAAGAGCTTTGCAGTTGCATCCGTCGCATCCGGAGAATAAGGTGTCCAGAAAAGCGAGATGACGAATGCAGTAACGACTATTCCCAGCAGGATAAGACCCGCCGTGTAGAAGGCGGACGCTTCAGGTGATCTGTTTTTTGTCTTAGTTGATACCATACGCACAGATCCTCCTTACTTGAGCCTGATCCTCGGATCCGATATGGCTGCAGCTATGTCGGAAAGGAAGTAAAGAAGGACTGTTATAAATGCAAGATAGAAGACGATGCCCGACAAAAGCGGGAAGTCTCTTCTGGAGATCGCTGCAAGAAGGAGTCTGCCAAGGCCCGGCAGATTGAATACCTGCTCGACAATAAGGCTTCCGCCCAGGATGTCTGAGAGGATGATCGAGATTATCGTGATCGAAGATACGTTGGAGTTCGGGAGAACGTGCCTGATAAGTATCTTGAGGTCAGAAAGGCCGTGGCTCTTGGATGTGCGGACATAATCCGAAGACCTCTGCTCGATAATGGAGGACCTTAAGAACTTGAAGCTCATGGCGATCTTCGGAAGCGCCACCGCAAAGGACGGCAGGAGCAGACATACGACATAAGCCAGGAAGTCATCGGAGGGCTTTACATATGTGCCGACCGTGATGAGCCTGAATAACGAGCTTGCAAGAAGAATCAGCAGGAGCGATGCAACATAGGGCGGGATAGCAAACAGGACATGTCCTATAACTGAGCATATCTGGTCACCGATGCGTCCCGGTCTGCGTGCGCTTAAAACAGCGAGAGGATAAGATATCGCGATTACCATGAGCATCGCGAAAACGCTCATGCCGAGCGTGACGGGAAGTCTTTGTGCGATAAGTGTTCCGACGCTCATGTTGTAAGCGTAAGATGTTCCCGGATTAAATGTGATTATGCCGAAAAGCCATGTGAAGTAACGTACGATAAGGGGCTTATCGAGTCCCATCTGCTGGCGAAGGAGCTCTACCTGAGCTTCGGTGGCATCAGGGCCTAACATTACTCTCGCGGTGTCACCGGGGATAATGGCGAAGGCGATGAAAACCAGGAGTGATACCAGAAACAGTGTCACAACAAGCTCTATGAGTTTACCAACAAAATAGCCGGTCTTACCCTGCAAATCCCGATCCCCCTGAATTAATAACGTAAATTAGATGTCTATTATATAACTTTTCGCTGCAAATCAAAAAAGAAAAAGGGCTGCCCTGAAAAGGACAGCCCGGATAAGTATATAAACTCAAAAACTTATCACTTGGTTACGGGCTTAACCTGTGACATATCCTGAACGTACATCGGATATACACTGTAGCCCTCGAGTCTTGTGGATACGGCTGTGATCGTTGCCGGATCCTGGAGATATACTGAGCAGGCATCGTCTGTGAGGAGCTTTAATACCTGGTGGTAGAGCTCTGTCTTCTGCTTTGTGTCAGAGATTGTAGGGATCTTTGCCATAAGCTCATCGACCTTATCGTTCTTGTAGTTGATGAAGTTGCCTGAAGCTGTTGACTGGTAACGGTCAAGAACGTCGTAAGGAGCATAGTCGCTTGTAAGAGCGATGACTGTTGTCTCGTACTGGCGGCCTGTGTAAACAGTGTCAAGCCATGTAGCCCAGTCTACCTGCTTGATCTCCATGTTGATGCCTACTGCCTTGAGCTCTGATGCGAGTTCAACTGCCGTATTAACGTGGATCAGATAAGAGGAAGGTACTGTGCATGTGATGTTGAAGCCGTTTTCATAACCTGCTTCAGCAAGCAGTGCCTTTGCCTTCTCGATATCCTGGCTGTAAGTTCCGTCGAGAGAAGTATCGTAATAGCTTCCCATTGCAGGGCTCATGGCAGTTGTAAGCTCAACGCCTGCGCCGTCCATTGTGACGGAGATAATGTCTTTTCTGCTGACTGCATAGTTGATAGCCTGACGTACCTTAAGATCGTTCAAGGGCTCAACTGCATTGTTCAATGCGAAGATCTGGACCATGTTGGAACCATTCGAAAGGATATTGTACTTTGCCTTGTCGAGCTGGTTAGCGCGGTCTGTTGTAAGGTAAGGGAAGATGTCGATGCTTCCTGATGCAAGCTCAGTAAGACCTGCATCCATGTCTGCGCATACCTTGAAAGTAACCTTATCAAGGTAAGGAAGACCCTTCTGCCAGTAGTTATCGTTCTTTACGAGGATAACGTTCTGACCCGGATTGTATGAGTCGAACTTGAAAGGACCTGTGCCTACGGGAGCTGCCTGGCAGTTATCGTAGTTCTCAGGGATGATTCCTGTTGTGAAGTAGCTCAAAAGCTCTGTGTTTCCTGCCTCGAGAGTAACTTCGACTTTGCCCTCTGCTGTTGCCTTAACGTCCTTGATGGAATCAAGTTCGCCTACAAGTGCAACGCCATCCTGGTTGTCCAGAAGACCTGCAGCACGCTTAAGTGAGTAAACGACGTCAGCTGCATCGAAGTCAGAACCATCGTGGAACTTAACGCCTTCCCTGATGGTGAATGTATATACGGAAGCGTCGTCGGAGATAGCAACGTCAGTAGCAAGACAGGGATTAAGGCTGCCCTTGCTGTCGTACTTGTAAAGACCCTCGTAAACATTGAAGATGATCTCTCTGTCGCCTGCTGCAACTACAGTGTGCGGATCGAAGATACCGGGTTCCTGTGTGATTCCGACTACGGCATTGTTGTCAACGTTGCCGAGCTTTCTTGTGCATCCTGCAAAGCTTGTGAACGCAAGTCCGAGTGCTAATGCAGCGATTGCTGGTTTGATAATTTTAGATCTCATATTCCCCTCCTGATGAACGGTTAATTCATTATATGGATGGCGCAAATGCAGTAAAATAGGGCATTACATACAAAAATAAAACGTGCGCGGCCTGCTGCGTTCCGAAAATTAACTAAAAATTTATAAAAACCCTCTTAAGAAAACTTAATATTTTCAAGCGGCCTGGTATATAATAGGGCATATCATTTTTGCGCGCGTTCTTTTTCGCGTGCATTTTGCAGGAGAATCTAGTATGAAGAGATGTCCGGTTTGCGGCGTAATGATGGGTGACAACGTTGCCCGTTGCTCAATGTGCAAATACGATTTCCAGAAGGCTTCACAGGGTAACAACGACGAGGCTGCGGCTGAAGCGAAGAAGATCCTTGACCAGAAGCAGGCTGAGAATATAGCCCGTGCAGAAGCTAAGCGTTCCGAAGAAGAGAAGAGGATCCTCGAGGCTTTGGATAAGCTCAAGAACGACTATGCAAACATGCAGCAGCAGTTCGAGACCGAGAGGGCCAAGCTCGATAAAGAGTTCACAACATTCCAGAAGAAGAAGCTCGCTGAGCAGGAAGCATTAGAGAAGTCCGTTGATACTATCCGTGATGAGGTTATCGAGGCACGTGATAAGAGAGACACTCTCCGTAAAGAATGCAATGAGATGATGGATCTGGCTAAGAAGAAGTCTCAGAAAGAACACGATGAGATGATCGAAGCAGCCAGAATCGAGCAGCAGAAGATCTACGAAGAGACACAGAAGCAGACCGAACAGCTCGCAGCCCAGGTTGAGAAAGAATATGCGGCAGCTCTTGCCCAGAGAGATGAACTCATCGCTCAGGCAAAGGAAGTCCAGAACATGATGGACAATGCCGATAAGATCAAGGCTGAGAAGGAAAAAGAGATCAAGGCAGCTGAAGACAGGATCGTTAAGCTCGGCGAAGATTTTGAGAAAGAAAAGCTCAGGATCGCAGAAGAGAACAAGAAGATCGCTGAGAAGCAGGCTGCAGAAGTTCTCAAGATGAAGCAGGAAGCTGAGCGCGACAGGGATATTGCCAATGCCGAGAAGGAGAAGCTTATCGCTGAAGCACAGGCTGAGAGAGATAAGATCATTGCCCACCTCGAAGAGCGCAATAAGCAGGCACAGGCTGAACTCGACGACATGACAGAGAAGGCCAAGGCCGTAATGATCGAGGCTGAAGCTGCAATGGCTAAGCGCGATGAGCTCACAGCTGAGATCGCCACATTCGAGAAAGAGACTGCCCAGCAGCGCAAGGACCTTGACGAGACAATGGAAGCATCCAGGAAAGAGCTCGAAGAGGCTGAAGACAAGAAGGCTCAGGCAGAGAAGGAATACAGCGAATACAAGAAGGAATCCGCTGAGATCCAGGATCAGATCAAGGGCCTCCAGGCTGAACTTAAGGAAGCTAAGGAGATCATCGCTGACTCCAAGAACGCTACAGTCCTCGCTGAGGCTGCAGCACAGGAGATCGTTCTCAACGCCGAGAAGCAGTCAGTATTCCTTAAGCAGGCTGCATTGAGCGAGAGCGAGAAGGGCAAGATGCTCGATCAGATCGAAGAATTAAAAGAACAGGTTAAGGAGAAAGAGATGGAGAAGGCTGAGCTTGAGAAGAAGCTTGCATCACTCGACGCAGCTGTTGCAGAGTTGGAGAAGAAAGTCAGATCAGGTGGCGGCGGTGCCGGCACACCGATGGATTATTCCGTTGAGGTAGTTGAGCACAATAAGACTTCTGAAGTAAACGTTGAAGCACTTACAAAGCTCCTTAAGAAGAAGTCCTCTGAAGGCTGGACACTGCTCCACGTAGTAGACGATGACGGCGGTAAGCTCATCTCTTCAATGGGCGGCGGCTCAGAAGCAGGCCTGTCCTCACTTTCCGGAAGTCCTTTCACACAGAAGGAAGACAGACTGGTACTCATCTTCGGCAAGCCGAGAGTATAAGAGATTAACAAAAGATTTTTTAAAGAGGGTGTCCTGGTGGCACCCTTTTTCATTGTGTGGTTTTTTGCCGGCCCTCGAAAATGCAGTCCCTAAAGGCTTTTTTCAAGCAAAAGGGACTGCATAAACATGATGATTATCTGCAAATATTGCCTTTTCGCCGTTTTGTGTAGGGTGTCAAAACTATGCACAAAAAAACTATGACTTGCCACATATTTTTTGTGGAATTGGCATATCGAATCCATTATAATAGGAAAGTATTTATTTTTGTCTTCGAAGGAGGAAAAGACTGATGGAAAATTATTCCGCAGATAAGATTCGCAACATAGCGTTGTTCGGCCACGTAGGTTCCGGTAAGACGACCTTAGCTGAGGCTATTCTCTACTACACCAAAGCAATTAATCGTCAGGGCCGTATTAATGCCGGAACTACTACGCTTGACTATGATCCTGAGGAGATCAAGAGACAGATGTCAGTAGGCCTTTCTGTTGCCTGCTGCGAATATAAGGGAAGTAAGATCAATATTATCGACACTCCAGGTGACTTCGACTTCCTGGGTGAAGAGATGAGCGGAATAAGGATCGCCGATTCCGGCGTTATCATGATCTCGGCTAAGGGCGGCACATCCGTCGGTTCCGAGAAGGCTATCAGACTTTTGAATGGTAAGAAGGTTCCTTTCTTATTCTTTATGAACAGAATGGACGAGCCTAATGCGGATTTCGAGGCCGTAGCTGCACGTATGATGGAGCGTTACGGTTCTTCTGTTATCCCGCTTTCATTCCCTATCATGGAAGACGGCAAGATGACAGGTATCGTTGATGTTATGAACCGCAAGGCTTTCTCTATAGATAAAGCTACAGGTAAGTTTGTTGAATATCCTCTTCCTGAACAGTACAACGCAAGAGTTGACGAGCTCCAGGAGAAGGTTAATGAAGTAGTTGCTGAGGCAGACGACGAATTGATGGAGAAGTTCTTCGCAGGTGAGAAGTTTACTGAAGACGAGTTCCGTTACGGCGTACATGCAGGCTTCCGTGAAGGTAAGCTACACTCGATCTACTGTGGTTCCGCTTACATGAACTGGGGCGTTGACTTCCTCTTGAACTGCATCTCCAAGGATAC
>JAEFBC010000198.1 GCA_016292155.1 Saccharofermentans sp.
AATAATGAAAGGTGGCTCCCTTCATATGAAGTTCACATGCAGCAGAGATGACTTGGTTAATAATGTATCCATAGTCCAGAGAGCTGTTACTACTAACAGTACAGTAAATATCCTTAACGGCATTCTCATTGAGGCATCAGATGATGATAAGATCAAGCTTACGGGTTACGATCTTCAGACAGGTATTGAAGCTGATGTGGAAGCCAGTGTTACTGAAAAGGGCGCCGTTGTTATCGATTCAAAGTTCTTCGGTGATATCATCAGAAAGCTTCCTGAGCCTGAAGTAGATATCATTTCAGACAACAACTTCCAGACAACTATTAAGTGCGGACAGGCTGAGTTTAAGATCGCAGGTCTTGATCCCGAGCCGTTCCCGAAGATCCCTGAGATCGATGAGACAGGTGCAGAGAAGATCGTTATGAGTCAGAAGATCCTTAAGAATATGATCAATCACACGATCTTTGCAGTATCACGTGATAATTCCCGTCCTGTTCTTACAGGAAGCAATGTAGTATCTGACGGTTCTGTTCTTTCCGTAGTATCAATCGACGGATTCAGAATGGCTATCAACCGTGAGGATATGGGCAATGATTTCCCTAAGATCAATTACATCGTTCCCGGTAAGGCTCTTACTGAGATGAGCAAGATCTTAAGTGATGACGAAGATGCAGAGATCAATATCTACACATCAATGCAGAATCTCTTATTCGATATCGGCAACGTAAGAATGGTTTCCCGTCTTATCGAAGGCCAGTTCATTAATTTCGATTCCATCATCACAAAGAATCCTAAGACAGTTATCACTATCAACCGCAAGCAGTTCCTTGATGCTGTCGACAGAGCTTCATTGATCATCATGACAGATGACCGTAAGTGCCCTGTAAGATTCCTTTCAAATAATCCTTCTGAGCTTACAGTTCAGGCTACATCTGCAAGAGGTAATCTCCAGGAGAATATCTCTATAAGCCTTGAAGGCGATCTTATTGATGTTGATTTCAATTCCAGATATGTTCTTGATGTACTTAAGAACATTGAGGATGAAGAGATCAGAGTTGAAGTTAACGGCGGTCAGGGACCCTGCATCATCAAGCCTGTTGAGGGTGAGAAGTACATTTACCTTATTCTTCCTATCAGAAGATAATGTTCATAAGAAGCATACATTTAGAAAACTTCAGAAATTACGGAAGGCTCGATTTAGACGTCGGGCCTTCTGTTAATATTTTCTACGGTGATAATGCCCAGGGAAAGACTAATCTCGTTGAAGGGATCTATGTAGCTTCAAGCGTTACATCACACAGGACAAGCAAGGATTCAGACCTCATAAGATTCGGTTCAAACGAATATAAAGTAAGCCTGGATCTTACTGATGACGACGGTTCTAACTGTAATCTCATGGCAAGTTACTATACGGAGAAGTCCTCTTTAAGCAAAGGTAACAGGCCCGGAAGACTTCTTATAAGAGATAACGCTCCGGTCGACAAAGTATCGGAATATATCGGCGTATGTAACATTGTTATTTTCGCTCCTGAGGACTTAAATATCGTCAAAAATGCTCCTGCATTCCGCCGTAAGTTCTTAAATACGCTGATATCCAAGATATCGCCCTCATACTTTAATCTCTTGAGCAATTACAGCAGGCTCCTGGTTCAGAAAAATGCCCTTCTCAAGAGCATAAAGCCGAACTATAAGGCCGAGAATGTAGATCCGCAGCTCGATTTCTGGGATTTCTCACTGGCTGAACTGTCTGCAGAGATCATACTGAAGCGCTACAGGTTCGCAAAGCTTATTTCTGACACCGCAGCAAAGCATCACGGAAGCATCTCAGGGGGCAAGGAAAACCTCTCTATAGAGTACAGTACCATATTTGGCGTTGTAGGGGCCCTGGAAACGTTTCTGACCAAAAACAGTAAATATGACGAGTATATGGGTAAGGGCCTCTCAGAGAGCGATTATGGGCGAATTAAGGGCATTCTCTCAGATCTGGTATTAGCCAAGCTCAAATCCGTCCGTAATTACGACATAGATAAGCACGTCTCGTCGACCGGTATCCACAGGGATGACATCATCATCAAGCTGGACGGTCTTGCCATGAAGAATTTCTCTTCACAGGGCCAGCAGAGGACCGCTGCACTTGCTTTAAAGCTCTCTGAACTGGAGATCATAAAGATGTTCGTCTCCTCCACCCCGATCCTTATCCTGGACGATGTGTTCTCAGAGCTCGACAAGACCAGGAGATTAAGCCTTGTATCGGCCATGAAGGGCGCTCAGATTTTCATCACGTGCACGGACAAGAATATGATCGGCGAAGAGATAGACGTGATGCAGGGCGCAAATAAGGCCGAATTCTACCGGGTAAACGGCGGAGAAATCACAAAAGAAGCCTGATTTTAGGACAAAATGCGCTATAAATGCGCCTGAATTGCCCGATTCTTATATTATAATAAACATATTATTCTTCCTTTTTATGTTATAATTTATAGGTTAAAAGAGGATTTAAGGACATTTGGGAGGCCAAATATGTTCATTCATATCGGCAATGATCTTTCAGTGCTCAGATCTTCAGTTACCTGCATAGTCAACCTTGAGACCGTCTCCCCTTCCCAGAAGGACGTGACGGAGTTTATCAACCGCGAGGATGAGCAAGGCAGACTTCAGTATGTTACGGAAGATATACCCAAGTCACTGGTGATCACAGACGACAAAACATATGTTTGTTCACTCTCCGCAAATCTGCTATTAAACAGACTGATGTCCTCGGATAACTTCTGAAAAAAGACCAATAACGGTGTTACAAATACAGCAATATCAGGCATTTGCCGGGTTTTGCCGGAAAAATAGGAGTTTTTTGCATTTATGAAGGAAAACGACGAGAAGAATTTCAATTTTGAGGAGACACAGCCCGCTCCCGAGGCGTCCTCCCGCCCTTCCGGTGCGGTAGATCTATACTTCCAACCTGTGGAAGAGGGTGACGATGACGAGCTTAAGAATCTTGCCGAGAACCCCAGAGCATTAACTGAGGATTTCAAGGAAGAATCCATGGCTGACGTATTGGCTGCAGAAGGTGATCAGGACAGCTTCGATACATCCAACAACAGCGAATACAGCGAAGATGATATTCAGGTCCTTGAAGGACTGGAAGCTGTAAGAAAGCGTCCTGGTATGTACATCGGTGATACAACACTCAGAGGTCTGCATCACCTTATCTATGAGATCGTAGCAAATTCAGTCGACGAAGCACTTGCAGGACGCTGCGATACTATCGATGTTGTACTTGAGAAAGACGGTTCTGTAACCGTTACAGATAACGGTTCAGGTATCCCAGTAGGTAACCATCCGAAGCTTGGAATTCCTACTGTTGAAGTCGTTCATACAGTGCTTCACGCAGGCGGTAAATTCGGCGGCGGAGCATACAGTATTTCAGGCGGTCTTCACGGCGTAGGCGCTTCTGTAGTTAATGCTCTGGCAGACCATATGAAGGTTCAGGTACGCCGTGACGGCAACATCTATGAGATCGAATTTGAGAAGGGTAAGACCACCGTTCCGCTTCATATTGTAGGCACTTGCGACAAGGAAGATACAGGTACAAAGACCAACTTTATCCCTGATAATTCTATCTTCCCGGATATCGTATTTGACTTCGATTCCATGATCACACGTTACCGTGAAATGGCTTTCCTTAACAAGGAAGTTACCATCGATCTTACTGATGACAGAGGTGCAGAACCCGTAAGGAAGCACCTCCATTATGACGGCGGTATCATCTCCTTCGTTGAGTATCTCAACAGACACAAGGAACCTATCAATACACCTCCTATCTACTTTGCGACAAAGCAGGGAGATAACTTCGTGGAGATCGCTCTCCAGTACAACGATTCCTATCAGGAGACCGTATATACATACGCTAACAACATCGCCACACCTGAAGGCGGTACGCATCTTGTAGGCTTCCGTGCAGCAATGACAAGAGCCATCAATGACTATGCAAAGAAGTATAAGTTCATTAAGGACGGCGACGTTAAGCTCCAGGGTGAAGATACAAGAGAAGGTCTTGCTGCGATCATCTCAGTTAAGCTTCCTGATCCTCAGTTCGAAGGACAGACAAAGAGTAAGCTCGGTAATGCAGAGATCAGACCGATGGTAGACAGCGCAGTATATGAGAAGCTCGAGATCTATCTTGAAGAGCACCCTGATATTGCAAAGCTCATCATGGATAAGTGCCTTTCAGCTTCAAGAGCAAGAGATGCTGCAAAGAGAGCAAGAGAACTTACAAGAAGAAAGACAGTATTTGAGAATAACGCATTGCCCGGTAAGCTTGCTGACTGCCAGAGCGATGAGGCAGAGTTCTGCGAGATCTTCATCGTAGAGGGTGACTCCGCAGGCGGATCTGCTAAGCAGGGCAGAGAGCGTAAGTATCAGGCTATCCTCCCTCTTTGGGGTAAGATGCTCAACGTTGAGAAGGCCAGAATCGATAAGGTATATTCCAACGAGAAGCTCCAGCCGGTCGTTATGGCTCTGGGTGCAGGTATCGGTGATGAATTCGATGAGACAAAGCTCAGATACCACAAGGTAATCATCATGGCCGATGCCGATGTCGACGGTTCTCACATCAGAACACTTCTTCTCACATTCTTCTTCAGATACTTAAAGCCTCTCGTAGAAGGCGGATATGTATATATTGCCTGCCCGCCGCTCTATAAGGTCTATAAGGGCGATGAAGCATATTATGCTTACGATGATAAGGAGATCGAAGAGATAAAGATTGCTCACAAGTGGGAGAATCCTCTTATCCAGCGATTCAAGGGTCTTGGTGAGATGAGCTCCGAGCAGCTCTGGGATACAACAATGAATCCTGTTACAAGAAAACTCCTGAGAGTAACTCTCAAGGATGCCCAGGAGGCAGATGAGACATTCAACCTCCTCATGGGCGATCAGGTTGAACCCCGTAAGGAATTCATCCAGGAGAACGCGAAGCTTGCTAACATCGATAACTGATAAGTTATACACAGTAAAGCTTAAGACGGGTGCTCCGGCACCCGTTTTTTTATTGATTGTTCCACGTGGAACAATGGTGTTATGAACAAATTCGGCATGACGCCAAAAATGAAATGTTCCACGTGGAACATTTCCGCAAATTTGTATCAAAGTTGACATATATAATATGTGTCTTAAATGATAGAATTAGCATATCTGAATAGGAATATTTATAAAAAGGAGTATATATATGGCGACAGTAATTGCTCTTGTAAATCAGAAAGGCGGAGTCGGTAAGACAACGACCGCAGTCAATCTTGCCGCATTCCTTGGCAAAAAGAAGAAAAAGGTGCTCCTGATCGATATGGACCCTCAGGCTAACGCTACGAGCGGTCTGGGAATCGATAAGCGTGAACTTGAACAGACAGTCTACGATGTTCTTATTAACGATGCACCTATCGCTGATGTTATCTATGAGACAAATGCAGAGAACGTTGATATCTGCCCTACAAACATTAATCTTGCAGGCGCTGAGGTAGAACTCGTTACAGTTATCTCCAGAGAGCAGATCCTTAAGAATGCACTGGCCCCGATCTCTGACAATTACGACTTCATCGTTCTGGACTGCCCTCCTTCTCTGGGACTTCTTACGATCAATGCCCTTACAGCGTCTGACCGTCTGATAATCCCTATCCAGGGTGAGTACTATGCGCTTGAAGGTCTGTCCCAACTTATGGATACAATTAACATTGTTAAAAAGAAGCTCAATCCTGAGCTCGAGATCCTGGGCGTTGTTCTTACAATGTTCAACATGAGAACGCAGCTTTCCAGACAGGTTAAGGAAGAGACAGACAAGTATTTTGGCGGAAAAGTATTTAAGACTGTAATCCCCAGAAACGTAAGGCTTGCAGAGGCTCCGAGCCACGGTCTTGCAATCTGCGACTACGATAAGAACTCCAAGGGTTCCAAGGCTTATGAAGCCCTGGCAAAAGAAGTAATCAAGAGAGCGTAAAGGAGAATAGATATGGCTACAAAAGGATTAGGAAAAGGACCTAAGGCAGCTCCTAAGAAGAAGGTAATCGCAGCTAAACCTGCTGCAAAGAAGACAGCAGCAAAGGCTCCGGCGAAGAAAGCAGCTAAGCCTGCGGCTAAGAAAGCTCCTGCAAAGAAGGCAGAGCCTGCGAAGAAAGCCGCTGCCAAGAAGCCTGCAGATAAGCCTGCTGTTAAGAAGGCGCCTGTTAAGGCTGCAGTCAAAGCTCCCGTAAAGGCTGTTCCTGCTAAGAAAACGGCTGTAAAGACAGTATCAGAGAGCAGAGCAATGGGCAGAGGCCTTGGCGCTTTACTCTCATCTGACGGAATTCCTGAGAACAAGAGAAATTCAGTAGTTGATCTCAAGATCAATGACATCTCCCCCAATAACGGCCAGCCTAGAAAGAACTTCAACGATGAGTCATTAAATGAACTCGCATCTTCTATCGAGGAGAACGGTATCATCCAGCCTATCCTTGTTCAGCGTAAGGGCGAAGGCTACATGATCATTGCAGGTGAGCGCCGTTGGAGAGCCGCAAGGATCGCAGGTCTTTCAGTTATTCCTGCAATTGTAAGGGAGCTTTCTGACAGAGAAGTAATGGAGCAGGCTCTTATCGAGAATATCCAGAGAGAAGACTTAAATCCTATTGAAGAAGCTTCAGCTATGCAGAATCTTCTCAAGAACCATAAGCTTACACAGGAACAGCTCTCTAAAAAGCTTGGTAAGCCCAGAGCAACTATCGCAAATACTCTCCGTATCCTCAATCTTGATGAATCCCTCCAGGAATTCGTAAGCAGAGGAGATCTTTCAGAAGGTCACGCCAAGGTTATCCTCGGCCTTAAGGAGAAGGAAGACCAGCGCAAGGTTGCAGATGTCATCATGGCACGCGATATGAGCGTAAGACAGGCAGAAGTATTCGTTAAGAAGTATATCGATGCACAGAATAATCCCGGTGCAAAGAAGCAGGTAGAGCTTCCTGATATCAGGCTTACACTGAGCACAAAGGAAGTAGAGACAAAGCTCAAGAAGCAGCTCGGTGCCAAGGTAAAGATCAAGGTTCTCGATAACTCAACAGGAAGAGGCCGTATCGTCATCGATTACAAGGACAATATGGATCTCGACAGACTGATCGAATTCCTATGCAACTGATAAACACATAAAATTAAAGGTGCTTGCAAACTCGTTCTGATGTATGTATAATTAAGTGCCTTTAAATGGAGCTGTATCGAAGCGGTCATAACGAGGCGGTCTTGAAAACCGTTTGCCTTCACGGGCACCAGGGTTCGAATCCCTGCGGCT
>JAEFBC010000199.1 GCA_016292155.1 Saccharofermentans sp.
CCGTCCCGCCCGAACTGCCGTCGGTAAGGCTTGACCCGCGGCGCACTCCGTAAACCGCTTACTGCTGCTTCCTTCCGGACCTGACAGGGTTCACAGCCCGAAATCGCACGGGACCTTGGCCGGCGGCAGACCGCGCGGGACGAACTCGTATTTCAAACACATGAATTATAACATAAAAGAAGAATATGACACTTCTAATATTAGGACAATCTAAAAGAACTAAATGAATCCGAGTCGCCTCCGCACGCGAAGCGAGGACAGCGACGAGGAATTATTTAGTTCTTACTTATAGCAGGCTTCGATAAACTCCTGGGTATGCTTTCCGAGTGTTGCTATTGCAGTGCCTGCTGCATCCGAGCTTCCGGCCTCAACATAGATAATGAGCGCGAAAGGTTCTTTGTAGTCTACGATAGCGCATTCCATATATGCCCTTCTCTCGGTATTTCTTCCGAGTACGTGAAGGATCTTCGTGCCCGGAGGGAAAGCTGCTGTGAGAGGGGAAGCGATCTCGTTTGAGGCCATGTCATTGAAGAGACGCTGGTTGACTGAAGGGTTGATCGTGAAGGTGTGATACATGTATGAGAGATACTGTCCCATGTCATAGCATGAGATAGTTCCTGACGTACGGTATTCCTTGCCGTTGTAATCCTTGTAGATTACCTTGTCGTCGAAAGATATGTAACCGCTGATCTTCCTTATATCCTTGAGTACTTCTTCGGTTCCGCCGAGGTAATTGATTACATAGTTCAGCGCGATGCTGTCGTTTTTGGAGACGGCATAGTTAAGGATAGTTCTTAAGTAGAACTGCTTGCCGTAGGAATAGTTTTTCGCGATATATGAAGAATAGCGTGAACCCTTGTAACTGCTGTTGTAGGTTATTACTTCCGACAAAGGTCCTGTTACTCCTGCGACCTTGTCGTAAAGGACGATGGAGACAGGAATAGACATAGCTCCTGAGGGTACGACAGGGTCAAGCTCATCCACGCCCATTCTCTCTCCCGTGGAAAGGGAAATGAACTCATAGCAGATCCTGAGATTCGTGTGGCTCTTCTGGTAATTGGTGACCTGTTCCTTAAGATTGTCGAGCATTACGGCACGCTGCTGATAGGATGCCGTCTGGATCGCGATGGGCTGGAAACTGAAGTTAGGGTCCTCAATATAAATGTCCGGAGAGTTGTTCTGTGTGCGTCCCAGCTCTTCGGGAGAAGGGGAGGGTGTGGGCGTCGCGGCAAGCTCCGCATGAGGCAGAGTGGTTGTCGCGGTCGTCGTTACCTCTGTTGTTGTTTCCGTAGTCGTATGTACCGGTCGCTGATAAGCAGAGTACTCGGTAGTCGTGGTGGAAGCCGCACCGACAAGTCCGGGATACTGAAGGCGGTACATGGCCTGTGAAGCTGCTATCGAGTTAATGAAAACTACGACGAAAGCTATCACCAGCGCAACCAGTATGATTATCAGTGTACGCTTTTTACGGGACGATTTTATCCCTTCAGCCTTCTTCAGAAATGTCGGATTCGGTCTTCTCATCTAATATCAGAACAGTCCTGTGATTACACCGTTGTTGTCGATGTTGATATCCATGGCAGCAGGGTGCGGGGGAAGTCCCGGCATGGTTACGATCGTACCTGTGAGGATAACGAGGTAGCCTGCGCCTGCTGAGATATAGCAGTCTCTTACTGTAAGTGTGAAGCCCTCAGGATTGCCGAGTTTCTTCGGATCGTCGGACAGTGAATACTGTGTCTTGGCAATGCAGATAGGAAGGTTGCCGTAGCCCTTCTTAACAAATTCGTCGATCTTGGCCTGAGCTTCAGGGAGGATGTCGACCTTGCCTGCGCCGTATACCTTTGTAGCAACCTTTGTGATCTTCTCTTCAACGGAATCTGTAAGCTCATAGCTGTAAACAGGATTCTTGGGCTTGTTCTGATCAAGGATGGAGACAGCCTTGTTGGCGAGGTCGATTCCACCTTCGCCGCCCTTGGCGAAGATCTCTGCAGGAGCGAACTCAGCGCCTGTAGCCTTGCATGCTTCTTCAACGATAGCGAGCTCTTCTTCGGTATCCGTTAAGAATCTGTTGGAAGCAACAAGCACCGGGATGCCGAAGTTCTGCATATTCTGGATGTGTCTCAATACGTTTGCAAGGCCGGCCTTAACAGCTTCCGGATTAGGGTTGGAGAGCTCCGCCTTAGGGATTCCGGCATTGTATTTAAGAGATCTTACCGTTGTTACGATAACTACGAGATCAGGCCAGATGCCAAGGTCTCTGCACTTGATATCAAGGAACTTCTCAGCGCCCAAGTCAGCACCGAATCCTGCTTCGGTTACTACGATGTCGCTGAGCTTTAATGCTGTCTTTGTAGCGATGCATGTGTTGCAGCCGTGTGAGATGTTTGCGAAAGGTCCGCCGTGAACAAGAGCGGGAACACCTTCAAGAGACTGGACGAGGTTAGGACACATAGCGTCCTTGAGGCATGTAACAAGGCTTCCGGTAGCACCGAGCTGGCCTGCTGTTACGATGTTTCCGTCCATGTCATATGCGATAGCGATCCTGTCTAATCTGACCTTGAGGTCATCCATGTCCTTTGCAAGGCAGAGGATAGCCATGATCTCTGAAGCTGCCGTGATCTGGAAGATCTCGGGACGTGTAACGCCCTTTGTGCCGCCGCCGACACCGACAGTAACTGCACGGAGGCATCTGTCATTCATGTCGAGGCATCTCTTCCATAAGATCCTGTCCTTATCGATATTGAGGCTGTTGCCCTGGAACAAGTGGTTGTCGATAAGAGCAGCAAGAAGGTTGTTTGCAGTAGTGATAGCGTGGAGGTCACCTGTGAAGTGAAGATTGATGTCTTCCATCGGAACGACCTGGGAATAACCGCCGCCGCAGGCACCGCCTTTGACGCCGAATACAGGTCCTAATGAGGGTTCCCTTAATGCGAGGATAGGTTTCTTGCCTATGAGCTTTAAGCCCTGGGCGAGGCCGATGCTTACTGTAGTCTTGCCTTCACCTGCGGGTGTGGGGTTCATCGCTGTAACGAGGATGAGCTTTGCGTCAGGTCTCTCGGGCAGGTTCTGAATGTAGTCTAACGGGAGTTTTGCTTTGTACTTACCGTACATTTCGAGCTTGTCAGGATCG
>JAEFBC010000200.1 GCA_016292155.1 Saccharofermentans sp.
GAAGAAAAAGGCTCACTACACAGTATGCGACGAGTACGTAACAATGGAAGACGGTACTGGTATCGTTCACATCGCTCCCGCATTCGGTGAAGACGACGCAAGAGTAGGAAGAGACAATGATCTCCCGATGGTACAGTTCGTTGATACAAGGGGTAACCTCACAGAGGAGACACCTTTTGCAGGCAAGTTCGTTAAGGACGCAGATCCTGAAGTATTGAAGGATCTTGATGCAAGATCACTCCTTTTCTCAGCTCCCAAGTTCGAGCATGAGTATCCTTTCTGCTGGAGATGCGACACACCTCTGATCTATTTCGCAAGATCCACATGGTTCATCGCAATGAGCAAGAAGAGAGATGAGCTCTTAAAGTCCAACAACATGGTCAACTGGATGCCTGAGACGATCAGAGACGGCCGTATGGGCGACTTCTTAAGAAACGTAATCGACTGGGGTATCTCACGTGAGCGTTACTGGGGTACACCTCTTCCGGTATGGGAGTGCGAGTGCGGCCACAGACACTGCATCGGTTCCATCGAGGAACTCAAGTCCATGTCTGACGACTGTCCGGATGACATCGAGCTTCATAAGCCTTATGTTGATAACGTACACATCAAGTGCCCCAAGTGCGGCGGCCAGATGAAGAGAGTACCTGAGGTTATCGACTGCTGGTTCGACTCCGGTTCAATGCCTTTTGCACAGTATCACTATCCTTTCGAAAACAAGGAATTCTTCGATACACACTATCCCTGCCAGTTCATCTCTGAGGGTATCGACCAGACAAGAGGCTGGTTCTATTCGCTTATCGCTATTTCCACAGTTCTCTTCGGAAGAGCACCTTTCGAGAACTGTATCGTAATGGGTATCGTTCAGGATAAGGACGGTATCAAGATGAGTAAGCACTTAGGCAACGTTGTTGATCCTTGGGATGTTCTTGATACACAGGGTGCTGACGCTGCAAGATGGTATTTCTATACAGCTAACCAGCCCTGGCTTCCTTCAAGATTCTCCAAGGAAGCTGTCAATGACGGCATCAAGAAGTTCATCGGTACATTCTGGAATACATATGCATTCTACGTAATGTACGCTGATATCGATAACTTCGATCCTACTAAGCACACACTCGATAAGGCTTCTCTGGGCGCTATGGACAGATGGGTCCTCTCACGTCTTAATACCCTCATCAAGGTCGTTAACGAGAAGATGGATAATTACGATATCTCCCAGTCTGCAAGACTCATCCAGGACTTCACTGAAGAGCTTTCCAACTGGTACGTAAGACGCTGCCGTGACAGATACTGGGGCGCTGAAGAGACACAGGACAAGGTCAATGCTTACATGACTCTTTATACTGTTCTCGACAACCTCACAAGACTCTGCGCACCTTTCGTTCCTTTCATGACAGAAGAGATCTATCAGAACATCGTATGCTCAGTAGATAAGGAAGCTCCCATCTCAGTTCACCTCGCTAAGTACCCGGTAGCTGATGAGAGCCTTATCGACGCTAAGCTTGAGGAAGAGATGGAGCTCGTTCAGCAGATCGTTACATTAGGTCACAGCTGCCGTGAATCCGCTTCTATCAAGAACCGTCAGCCTTTGTCTGAGATCTACGTAGTATCGGAGATCGGTCTTGACGATGAATATAAGCCGATCGTTCTTGATGAGCTTAATATCCGCAAGATCGAAGTCTTAAGCGACGCTTCAACACTCGTTGATTACAGCTTCAAGCCCCAGCTCCGTACATGCGGAAGAAAGTTCGGTAAGAACCTCAATGACGCTAAGGAAGTAATCGCAAACCTTCCGGGCAAGGAGACATACAATGCCCTCAAGAGCGGTTCTGTAAAGATCACCGTAAACGGCGAAGAGTACGAGATGACAGAAGAAGACTTCCTCATCGAGACAACACAGCCTGAAGGATTCTCCACACAGACATCCGGCAATCTTACAGTATCCATCTCAACAGTTCTTACTGAAGAACTCATCGAAGACGGTCTCGTAAGAGAGATGATCTCCAAGATCCAGAATCACCGTAAGGAGACAGAAGGCCTTACAGTTTCTGACAGGATCGTTCTCAAGTACGACGGCAATGACAAGCTTGCTGAAGTAATCGAGAAGAAGAAGGATTATCTTGCTTCTGAAGTACTTGCAGTTGAGATCTCCAAGGGCACAGGCGACAACTCCAAGGAATGGAACGTCAACGGCGAGAAGATCACATTCTCCGTTGTAAAGGCTTGAGGTAGATTATGATAATTGACCTGTTCAGACACGGATTACCGCTGCAGGAGATAATTTACTATCTCATCATATTCCTGTTTGCAATGACGCTGTCATTCTCAGTCCATGAGTTCATGCACGCATCAACAGCAGTATGGCTCGGCGATCCGACTCCCAGGAATATGGGCAGGCTTACGCTTAATCCTCTGGCACACATGGATCCTGTCGGCACCATCCTCCTGCTTGTTGCAGGATTCGGATGGGGTAAGCCGGTTATGTATAATCCGAGGAATCTCGTCAGGTTCAAGAGCTACCGCGGAATGAACATTATGGTTCATCTTGCAGGTGTTACCGGCAACTTCATCGTAGGTTTTATCTCCGCCATTCTGACAGGCATTTTTAGTGTGCTTGCTTTTAAGTTTAATGGCGGCGTGGCTGATCAGATAACTCCTTTTGTTGCTCTTTACCATCTGTTCTATTACACGAATATCTTTTCCATGATGCTTTTGGGATTCAATCTTCTGCCGATCCCGCCTCTGGACGGTTTCCACGTCCTTGAGGAATGCCTGCCTTATAAGGTCAGGAGTACTGAATTTTACAGGAGGTTCCAGATGTTTTCTCCATATCTCATCTGGATCGTTTTCCTGCTTGGAAATTTCACACCGCTGCCCGGATTAAGCCTTCTTGTTGAGATCATTCAGTGGCCGTTTAATTTCATCATAAATCTGATAACCAATCCGTTGATCACGATGTTTGCAAGGGTTATGGGAGTCGGTTGATAATGCTTGAGCAAGTTGTAAAGCCTGAGATCAAATTAAGACAATTCGAAGGCCCTCTGGACCTGCTCTTGCATCTGATCGAAAAGAATGATGTCGATATCTACGATATCCCGATCAGCACGATTACCGCGCAGTATATGCAGTATATTGAGTCCATGCAGGAGTTCGATATGGAACTTGCATCAGACTTCCTTGTAATGGGTGCGACATTAGTATCGATAAAGTCCAGAATGATGCTTCCCGGCATGCAGGCAGCATTGGGCGGAAGCGGAGATGATGTTGTTGACCCCAGAGAAGAACTCGTTATCTCACTTATGCGTTATAAGAGATGCCGTGTTTTCGCGCAGGACTTAAAAGAGAGAAGAGACAAGTTCGACGGCGCGAGATTCCGTTATGCATCCACTGCAAAACAGCTCGGTATCTCATTAAAGCCGGCTGAACAGACTTTTGATATTGAAGAGTTCAACGATGCTGTCGCTCTCATAAATGAGCGCAATGAGCAGCGTTTTACCGATATCTCTGCAAAGATCACTCATATCCTCCAAAGGGATAAGCGCTCTGTAAAAGAAAGGATCAAGTCGATCTGGCGTTCTATCACAGGCAAGGGAAAGATCTTATTCTCCAGCCTTTTCGGCAAGAAAGCAGAGAAGATGGATAAGGTGGTAAGTTTCCTTGCGATATTGGAACTCATCAGAGACAACAAGGTAACGGTTGAACAGGACAGAAACTTCGGTGAGATCTCGATAGAAGAGAAAAAGGGCTGATAAAAATGGAAGACGATTTTAAGATAACATCACAGGAATTACCCGCAGCGATCGAATCTATATTATTCGTTTCAGGCGACCCTGTTTCAGTCGATAAGATGGCTGATATCTGCAACTGCTCGAAAAATGCGGTCAATGAAGCTATAAAGTCCCTCATGGACAGATATTCAGGCAACCCCTGGAGCGGCCTTGAGATCAGAAAGACTGAGGATTCATACGCCATCATGACAAGACCTTCACAGAAGAAGATCCTGGACAGAATGTTCGGCCCGAGGCAGGTTCCGCCGCTCTCACAGGCATCTTATGAGACTTTGGCGGTTATCGCTTATAACCAGCCCTGCACAAGAGCGCAGGTTGAACTCGTAAGAGGCGTATCTTCTGATTCCATCATCTCCAGGCTCCTCGACAGAGGATGGATCGAAGAAGCAGGCAATCTCGATGCTCCGGGAAGACCTTCACTTTTTAAGACAAGCAGAAAGTTCTTAACTGAATTCGGAATCGAATCTGTAAAAGATCTCCCGCCGCTCGAACTCATGAGCTATCAGACGATCAGAGATATGGAAGATTCATTGAAGGAAGCTGCAGGCGGTGAGGATAAGCAGATCTCAATTGAGAGCCTCATGGCACCTAAGCCGGAGAATGAAGAGGGTGAAGAAAATGACGGGGACGCTTGATCTAATTGAGAATGCTGTCTCCAGCATGAGCAAGGGCCACAAGGCCATTGCAAACTTTATCCTGGAGTCTTATGACAAAGCCGCTTACATGACTGCTGCAAAGCTCGGCGAGGAAGTCGGAGTATCTGAATCAACTGTAGTCAGATTTACTACAGAACTCGGATTTGAAGGTTATCCTGAGTTCCAGAAAGCATTGCAGGAAGACCTTAAATCAAAGCTTACATCAGTTCAGCGATTAGGTCTTACCGAGAAGTTTGAAAGTGACACAGATGCTTTTAAGGCAGTCGTTGCACAGGATATCGCTAATCTTCGTGATTCACTGAATTCAGTAGATGAGAAGGAATTCGGCAAAGCCGTTAATTCGATCCTTCGCGCAAGAAAGATATATATCATGGGAATCAGGGCATCAGCTCCTTTGTCGGAGTTCATGCACTTTTATATGACGCTCCTTTTCGATGACGTTGTACTTGTAAGAAGTACTTGTACGAATGAGCTTTTCGAGCAGATCATGCCGATTGGGGAAGGGGATGTCATGATCGGAATCTCTTTCCCGAGATATTCCGCAAGAACCATTAACTCAATGGGATATGCCAAAAAGAAGGGTGCGACTATCATTGCCATTACCGATAAGGATGACACCGCAATGACAGAATATGCTGATATCAAGCTTTTCGCAAAGTCATCGATGGCATCATTTGTAGATTCGCTGACAGCGCCCCTCTCGCTTATAAACGCACTTCTCGTATCACTCGGAATGCACAGAAAAGAGCACATCCAGTCATCACTGGAGTCACTTGAGACACTGTGGTCGCAGTACCGTGTGTATGAGACAGGAAGAGACAGAAAAACCGAAGACGGAGATATATTGTAAAGGAGTTTACTTATGGGCATTTATCAGATCGCTATCGACGGACCTTCAGGATCAGGCAAGAGCACACTTGCAAAGGGCATCGCTAAAGAGCTCGGCATCATGTATCTCGATACAGGCGCAATGTACAGAACATGCGCAGTTGCTTCTATCAAGAGAGGCATCAATGCAAAAGATTCCGATGCTGTAAAGAAGATGATGGACGACGTTAAGATCGAAGTTGCGTTCATCGACGGCGTTCAGCACATGATCCTTGACGGTGAGGATGTTACGGGCGAACTCAGAACGCCGCAGACATCTATCGCTGCATCTGATATTTCCGCTCTTCCTTTCGTAAGAACAGCAATGGTCGCTCTCCAAAGAGAGATAGCAAAGAACCAGACATTCGTGCTTGACGGAAGAGATATAGCTTCTGTTGTTCTTCCTGACGCTAAATATAAGTTCTTTGTCGTATGCGCACCCGAAGTAAGAGCCGAGAGAAGACTTAAAGAGCTTAATGAAGCCGGTGATCACTCCCAGACTTATGAAGAGGTATTAAGAGATATTAAATATAGAGATGAACAGGACTCCACAAGAGCAACTTCACCTCTTATCCAGGTACCTGAAGCTATCGTGATCGATACAGGCAAGTACGATATCGAAGGCACAAGGGAATTCCTCTTAAGCCATTTGGAAGAGGAAGATAAGTGAAAGTATCTGTCGCCAAGTCATCAGGATTCTGTTTTGGTGTAAAAAATGCCGTTACGGCTGCCCAGGATGCAGTCGCTTCAAGTACTGACGGCAAGACTCTGGTGATGCTTGGCGAGATCGTTCACAACAAATATGTAGTAGATCAGCTTGTTAAAGGCGGTTTTATGATCTGCGGAAAGGCAGAGGACTGTCCTGACAATTCTGTTGTAATCGTCAGAGCTCACGGCGTAACTCCCGAAGAAATAAAGATCCTGAAGTCCAAAAACTGCGATATTAGAGATATGACCTGCCCCTTCGTTGCAAAGATCCACAAGATCGTAAGAGAGAATGCAGAGAAGGGAATGAACATAATCATTGCAGGAACCAAAGGTCATCCTGAGGTAACGGGCATTCTTGGTGAAGCAGAGGGATATGGCGTGAAATGCGCTGTAGTAAAGGCTCCTGAGGATTTGGAGACCCTTGATTTTCCGCTTGAATCCGCCATTTTAATATCGCAGACAACGTTCTCCAGCGACAGTTTTAAAAAAATATGCCAGATTGTTAAAAATAAAATTGAAAAATATAATGTTTTTGATACAATATGTATTACGACTGAAAGTAGGCAAAAGGAAGCCGCTTCGCTCTCTGAGACTTCAGATTCGATGATAGTCATCGGTTCTGCTCACAGTTCGAACACCA
>JAEFBC010000201.1 GCA_016292155.1 Saccharofermentans sp.
ATGAATTTTCTTGCCATCTCAAAGCCCCCCAATGATACAGCAACGCCAGTAAAAAATATTTGACGCTTTAATTATATATCATGGAATCAGCGGATAATAAAGTAAACTCCAAGAAGAATGGCTAAAAAAATGACATTTACGACGCTGAATGCGCCGATGTAATTGACAGATTTCTCTTTCGCCTTGGGAAGAGCGGCATGGAATTTGTAAGTGATAAGGCTCGCCATGCTCGCGATAAGAGTGCCGAGGCCGCCTAAGTTTGTGCCGATCACGAGTGCTTTGCCGTTATCAGTGAATGCAGACAAGAGAAGCGCTGCGGGGACATTGCTTATTACCTGCGAAGATGCAATAGCCGTAAGCACAGGCGACTTCTCGACGATGCCTGAGATCGTGTTATAGACGACGTCGATCCTGCCCATGTTGCCGACGAAGACGAAGAAAAAAATGAATGTGATAAGGAGCGTGTAGTCGACGCCCTTAAAAGCTTTCCTGTCCATCATGAGCATGATCACAGAGAGAACCGCAAAGGCAATCAGGAAGTGCATGACCCTGAGCACTACAAGAAGGCTTAAGATGAAGAGGATTATGCATACGGCAAGCTTTACGCCTGAGATCTGCTTTTGCTCCGTCTCCTTTTCGTGCTGTATCTTCATATCCTTGCAGAGGATAAATACGGCAATGGTAACGAGGACGAGCGAGCACAAAGAATAAGGGAGCATCATCAGCATGAAGCTGCCGATCTCCATCTGATAGTGCGTGTAAAGATAGATATTCTGCGGATTGCCGATAGGCGTCTGCATGCTTCCCAGGTTGGTTGCGACAGTCATCAGGATAAGAGTGAAGGTCAGTGTCTTTCTGTCGTCAAAAGACTTCATCAGGGCGATCGCGAAAGGCACGAGCGTTACGAGGGTAACGTCATTTGTCAGGATCATTCCCATGAAGAATGAGAGCCAGACGAGGATGAGCGACACGAGCCGTGATGAATGGACCCTGGATAAGAGCTTATTCGTGAGCTTGTCGAAAACACCGAGAATAACAAGCTCTGATACCACGAGCATCATGCAGAAAAGGATAGCCAATACCCTGAAATCAATGTAGCCCAGATATTCCTTGTCCGGATGGACAAAGAAGCAGGATACTATTGCGAGTAATCCTGAGATGAAAAATACCGGGTCTTTCTTGATTCGTTCTAACATAGCGGCACAATTGTACACCTATCTGCAAACATCAACAATAAGGATTTTCGGGACCGCTGCAGACTTATCCGAGTATCTTTCTGGAGAGCTCTGTAAAGCTTTCAACGAACGCTTCGTGATGCGCTTTTACAAATTCAAGATCATTATCTCTGGCTGCTTCCTCAAGTGCCCTTGCCTTCTCGGATACATTGTCTGCGCCGACGGTCTTGGACGCGCTCTTAAGGGAGTGGACTAAGATCTCGTAGTTCTTGATGTCACCTTTTTCGAGATAGGCTGAAAGATCATGGCACTTGTCAGGCGCGCTTTCAGCATAATCTGAGAGGAGCTCCATATAGAAATCCTCATCATTGCATGTATAAACGAGAGCCGCATCAACATTAAGACCAAGTGCGCGGAGTTTATCAAGAGAGAGATTGGAAGACTTGGCTCCGGAAGCTTCAGCTGCACTGTTTCCGATGACATCCGAAGGAAGATATTTCTTCAAGGTCTTCTCTATATCATTGACCGTAATAGGCTTTGAGAGATAGCCGTCAAAGCCCGCGCTGAGGTACTGGGCCTCTGCGCCTACAACGGCATTTGCTGTAAGCGCGATTACAACTGCGCCATTTAAAAGATTCTCATCCTTTAATACCTTGAGCGTCTCCATGCCGTCCATGTTAGGCATCATGTGATCTAAGAACACGATGTCGTACTTCTCTTTGCGCATCAGTTCGATCGTCTCAGCTCCTGAAGAACATGTAACAGGCGTAATGCCGAATATCTTCATGAAGTTTACGGCGACCTTGAGGTTCATGCCGTTGTCATCAGTGACAAGGACCTTCGCCTCCGGAGCATAGATATGCGCCTCTTCCTCATGACTTAAGACAGACTTTCTCTTCTCCTCGTACTTCCCGACAGGCTCAGGATCTGCCACGCGCAGCTTTAAGTTGAAGCCGAAGGTGGAGCCTATCGCATACTGACTCTCGACCTCAAGCTTGCTGTCCATCATGGTCAGGAGCTTGCAGACGATGGAGATGCCAAGTCCTGTTCCCTCAATGTGGCGGTTACGCTTCTCCTCGATACGCTTGAACGATTCGAAAAGCTTGCCCAAGTCCTCATCCTTAATGCCGATTCCCGTGTCAGAGACTTCAAATCTGAGCTTAACATTGCCGTCGGTTATTCCATTATTCTTTAAGCGCAGAGAGACGCTGCCGCTCTCTGTATATTTAACCGCATTGGTAAGAAGGTTCATTACGATCTGGGAGATCCTTACATCGTCGCCAAAAAGCCTTGAAGGGACTGATTCATCGATTTCCGTATTGAACTCCAGACCCTTTGCACGCGCACGCTCGCTGATGGAATTTACAAGGTTGTTTATAAACTCTGCAGTATCGAATTCTACAGGGACAAGGGTCATCTTGCCGTCTTCGATCTTGGAGAAATCGAGTATGTTGTTGATGATCGACAGAAGTGTATTTCCGGCGCTCTTGATATTTGCCGAATATTCTAAGATTTGATCGTCTTTGGACTCCCTTAAGATCATCTCATTCATGCCGAGCACGGCATTGATAGGCGTTCTGATCTCATGGGACATGTCGGCAAGGAAGTCGCTCTTGGCCTTGTTCGCAGTATCGGCCGCAGCCTTCTCGAGCTGGAGGATCCTGGCTTCATATTCCCTCTTCTGCTCTGTCGCCTTCATCTCTTCCATGCGCTTGTTGACCTTGCGCTCATGTCTGTAGCCTGCGATGTAGAATATTGAGATCAGCGCGAAAACAAAGAGTCCTATGAAAACGCTTACGATAAGGACATTCCAGGTGTTCTTCATGAGAGCGCTCTTTTCGACGACTATCGCAAGATGCCACTGATCATGGACTGAGTCGACAAAGACCATGCAGATCTTGCCGTCTATTACCATCTCAAAGCACCCCTTATCGATGCTCATTATATTCCCGTAGAGTTCCTTCTTATCAGGATCCTCGCTGTAGTTCTTGCCCTTCTCGGCGCCGTCGTGATGCGCAATGACCGTTCCATCGTAGTTAAGGATGAATCCGTATCCGTTGCCGTCGATCTGAATACCCTCAACGGTCTCCTGGACGTCTGTAAGGGTAAGGTCCAGACCCAGGACATTATTGGTATCTGTGAGAGCCTTGCACACCGAGATGATGACATTTCCGGTCTGGGCATCGACATAAGGGTTTACGACCAGCGGCTGGCCGCCGGCAGCAACAGCCTCCTTATACCAGTCTCTTGCCGTAGGGTCGTAGTCTTCGGGCGGAATCCAGCCGACACCGTCAACATACTTTCCGTTGATATATCCGTAAATACCCGTATAACTCTCATCGAACTGGGATGCCGTATTGGTGGACTCACGGGTGATATAGTCTACGATCTCATCATAGGTCGCACCGTTTGCAACCATGTGGTCAACAGTATCGGCAGCTACCCAGAGAACTGACCTTGCTGTCTCAAGATAATTCTCAAGATCAGCCGTAATCGCCGCTGCCTTATCGTTTCCGATCTCATTTATATGTGTGCTGGACGACTCGTACATAAGCCTGGTCGTATAAGCGACCAGCAGTGCCATGAGCACAAAAGTCGCTGTAAGAGTGACTAAAAGAGTCTTTCCGTTGTTGCGCATAAAACCCTCAATTTAATTTGACCAACCGAGACAATCATATTATAAAACAAATTTTCCTCAATAAGCACTACTGCACTACTGCACAAAAGAGCAGTTTTACTTGGCATATCTATGGTCGTTCTATATGCGAATTCACACTAATGGCCTTCCGCCGTTCAAAAAGTCGTTTTTAGCCCAAACACGCGGCAAAACATGCGGCAGCGCCGTTCATTTTGCCGTTCAAAACGGACTAATTATAAACTCCAGGCGGAATTCCAGGCGGCGCCGAGAGTTTAGCCTGGAGTTTGGGGTAAAAAGGGCTGAATTCCAGGCAAAACTTCAGGCGGCGCCGAGAGTTTAGCCCGGAGTTTGGGGTAAAAAGGGCTGAATTCCAGGCAAAACTTCAGGCGGCGCCGAGAGTTTAGCCCGGAGTTTGGGGTAAAAAGGGCTGAATTCCAGGCAAAACTTCAGGCGGCGCCGAGAGTTTAACCTGAAGTTTGGGATAAAACGGCCTGAACTCCAGGCAAAACCAATAACGGCGCCAGCTCACCCGGTGTTAAAATATGATCATCAATAAGAAGGCGCCGTGTAAGATGACCACTTTCTCGCATTTTAGTCCAGAGCACATAGGGATGCTCGTTCTGATTGCAGCAGCAATAACCATAGTGCTTCTTCTCATCAGGAGGGGCAGCGTGAAGTCTGCCTTAAGGACGGCGCTTGTGCTGTCGGCCGCAGCTCTTGCAGGCGAACTGGTCCAGGACGTGCTGCTTATAAGAGAGGGCTACAGCGTGCCGGACATCCTGCCGCTGCACCTCTGCAATCTCGGACTGTTCGTAAACCTCCTGGCCTGCCTCACACGCGGCAAAATCAGGTCTTACTTTGCCGAAGTATCTCTTGTCCTTATACTGCCGGGCTCTTTAGGCGCCCTGCTCTTTCCCGACTGGACATACAGGCCGTTCTGGTCGCCCGTATCCATGCTGTGCTTTTTTACGCATACTCTAATAGTGCTCGTTCCGCTCATTTTCCTTGTCATGAAGGAAGTTAAGGTAAGCTTTAAGCACTTCTGGTATTCATACCTGTTCTTAGCTATAGTAACGCCGCCGGTCTATCTCATCGACCGGAAATTCGGCGTGGATTATCTCTTCCTTATGTATCCTACGAAGGACTCGCCTCTGGAATGGATATTCAGCATCACAGGAGAGAAGCTTTACCCGGCAGGGCTCATCGCGCTTGTCACGGTGATGCTCCTCATCGTGTATTTGGTCTTCTTCATCGCCGGCAGGACCGCAAAAAATAAGGGGTCATCCCTGCCGGAATAACCCCTAAGATATAAAAAGCTGATCTAATATTACTTAAATGAGACCTTGGTCCACTCCTTGCCGAGGAGCTCGTTCTTGTCTTTTGAAGCGTCTTTTCTGGCCTGCTCGAACTTTGTCTGAGCTTCCTTGTCCTTGCCTGAAGCGACATTGGACTTGACCTTTCCGTTCTCGCCTTCGAAAAATTCGATCGAAGTCTTGCCGTCTTCCTTGGTCTCATACTCTATCGTGCAGATGAGATCCAGAGCCTTCTTGCTGCTGTTGTAGGTATAGAGGGAAGCCGCCTGGAAATTGGATCCGCTCGAGCCCGTCTCAAAGAAGCTTGTGCCGCCAAGATAAGTAAGTTCGGATCTCTCCCAGCCTGCTGCAACAACCTTGCATTTGCCGTCAGCAACTGTTACGACGCCGAAAATGTTGATGCGCACATCGCCCTGGTCTGCAACTTCTTCTCCGATGAAGAGCTCGTCAGTACCATCCCTATCCATGTCGTAAAGGATGTAAGAGAATGAGCCGTCCCAAATGCTTGTGGTGGGAATGCCGACAGCATCGTCAGAAACGCTTGCGGGATCAACATCCGGACCGTAATACCAAGCCCCCTGCGGTTCATTTACAGCCTTTTTAAAGCCGTCGATGAATCCTTCATAAGGGTTGCCGGCAGATACGGGATCTGTATCTTCAGTCGCAGCCGGAGTTGTGGCCGGTGCCTCTGTTGCCTCGGTAGTAGGAGCTGGTGCAGTGCTAGGAGCCGTGTAGACAGGCTGTTTAAAAGGAATAGCGCATGAAGCCAGTGAAGCTGCAGCAGCCAGACAAAGAGCCGCCGAAGCGGCCTTGGAGTAAACCGTATTTTTCATTAAAATCACCTCATAAATATGTATTAGTGCCTCCCCACAAGACACCTCAACACATTATGCCCGCAGTTAAAATGAAAACAATTTACAACGTAGGCATTCTTAGAGCAAAATTGCATTAATCTGCTATATGCCCCAAAATACTCTAATTAAATCTTATTACGCGGTCTAAAATACCCTTCATCTTGCCGATCGCGATGCCGTAATTGGTCATCGGAACGCCCTGGTCTTTTGCCTTCTGATAGCGGCTGTTAACCTCTGTCTCGCCGAGCATGCAGGCTCCGCAGTGGATTATCAGATCGTATCCGCTTAAGTCTTTGGGGAACTCCAGTCCTGATGTGAACTTAAAGTCAAAATCCACACCGGTATATTCCCTGATCCAGCCCGGGAGCTTTACGGTTCCGATGTCTTCGCACTGGCGGTGATGGGTGCAGCCTTCACTTATAAGGATCTTCGCGCCGTCATGAAGTTTATCGAGCATGTTGGCGCCTTCGATCGACTGGTCAAGAATGCCCTTGAACCTTGCCATCAGGATCGAGAAAGATGTGAGCGGGATCTCCTTGGGGACGATTTTCGAGACCTTGGCAAAGGCCTGGCTGTCGGTAATGACCATTCTGACTTTGCCGACCTTCTCGAGCGCTATGGCAAGCTCAGTGTCCTTGACTACGACGGGAATCGCGCCCTTGCCCAAAAGATCTCTTATAACCATCTGCTGTGGAAGGATCAGGCGGTCCTTGGGCGCGGACTTGTCGATAGGCACGACGAGCACGACCAGATCGCCTTCTTCCACAAGATCAGATACCAGAGGACGGGATTTGCGCTGGCTGATAATGACAGCGACCTTCTCTTTAAGTTCCTCTATTCCTTCGCCCTTGAGAGCGCTTACGATCATTGCATCTTCGGGCACTTCTGCAGTACCGAGATCGCTCTTATTTACGACCACGAGATGAGGTATCTTGCGCTTCTTAAATTCAGCCAGAAGCGCCTTCTCGTCGTCGCCCATGCCGATGCTGCCATCAATTACGAGGATAGCAATATCGGTCTCATCGATGACCCTGATGCTCCGCTCGATACGCTGGCTGCCGAGCTGTCCTTCATCGTCGATACCTGGAGTATCGATTATCACGACAGGACCCAAAGGGAGCAGCTCCATCGTCTTTCTGACGGGGTCAGTCGTCGTGCCGGCCACATCGGAGACGATCGAGAGCTCCTGGGATGTGAACCTGTTTACAAGGCTTGATTTGCCTGCGTTGCGGCGTCCGAAAAATGCAATGTGTGTGCGTTCCATGGTTTACCTCGTCATCTTGATCCGGTCCAGATATTTTACGTTGTCACCTCTTGAGGTGACGATCTCATAGCCTATGCTATCCATCCTGCGCTTCAGGCAATTCATGCATTCGGCAGCTTCCTCGCCGGTGCAGATCTTGTTGTCGTACAGGGCATATTTCTTCCTGACACCGACAGGCGACAGGTTCGGCATAATTACATTAGCGCCCGCTAAGATACCCTTCTCTCTGCCTCTCGGATCGACCGTTCCCAGAGCGGTGGTTGCAGGAAGCAGGACTGTCGGGATCATGAGCCTTATTACACTTAAGAGGAACAGCGTGAGATCAAGGTCTCCTGCCTTCTCGTTCGCGAAAACAGTGTCCTTATGCGGTATAAACGGACCTATGCCGATCATCTCGGGATCGAGCTTTTTAAGGAAAAGGAGGTCATCTGCGATGTTCTCCATCGTCTGGTAAGGCGAGCCCACCATGAATCCCGCACCGGTCTGGAAACCGATCTCCTTCAGGTTATAAAGGCACTGCTGCCTGTTGGCCGGCGACAGATTCTTCGGATGGAGCTTTGCATAGTGGTCGAAATCCGCGGTCTCGTGCCTTAACAGATATCTGTCAGCACCCGCATCGAAAAAGGCCTTGTAAGAATCATAGCTCTTCTCGCCTATCGACAGCGTGACTGCGCAGTCAGGGTGCTCCTTCTTGATCGACTTTATGATGTCCACCATCATCTCATCAGTGTAGAAGGCATCTTCGCCGCCCTGAAGGACTATGGTCCTGAATCCCAGATCATAGCCGTATGAAGCACATCCGATTATCTCTTCCATGCTCAGCCTGTAGCGGTCGGCATTCTTGTTGCCGCACCTGATGCCGCAGTAATAGCAGTCGTTTCTGCAGTAGTTCGTGAACTCGATAAGGCCTCTTATAAAGACTTTGTTTCCGTAGTGTTCGCGCGCCTTAGCCGATGCCTTCTCTGCCAAATATGCCTGTGTCTCTGAGTCACGGTTATTAAGAAGCTTAACGATCTCTTCGCGCGTTAAACTGCCTGTATCACAAAGTTTATGGATTATGTCTTGAATCTCTATCATACCGGGCAACATCCTATAGCTTCTTCGTCTTGAGCGACTGAAAAGGGATTCCCGGCAATATTGCCGATAGCAGCAACTTTAATCTCCATAAGACCTCCTTTACTCATCCGAGCAAATAAGGTTCTGAAGCAAATAAGCATGTAGATTTACTTAAAGCCTTCTGCGTCAGGACGAACCTTCCGCGTTCAGAACTGTTAAGGATAAAGTATCACC
>JAEFBC010000202.1 GCA_016292155.1 Saccharofermentans sp.
CTGCGGATACATGGCAAGAGTCGCATTCGTACTCGACCGTATCTTCAGAAGATTCGGTCTTTCCGGTAAGTCATTCATCCCTATGCTCGTATCTTCAGGATGCGGCGTTCCGGGTATCATGGCATCACGTACGATCGAGAACCAGCGTGACAGAAGAATGACCATCATGACAACAACCTTTATCCCCTGCGGCGCGAAGCTCCCTATCATTGCTCTTATCACAGCTGCTTTGTTCCGCCATACCGCATTCAGCGGTTCCTGGGTAGCACCTTCAACATACTTCATCGGTGTTGCAGCTGTTGTTATCTCAGGCATCATCCTTAAGAAGACAAAGCCTTTTGCAGGCGATCCCGCTCCGTTCGTCATGGAGCTTCCCGCTTACCACTGGCCGACAATTGGAAACCTCTTGAGATCCATGTGGGAGCGTGGCTGGTCCTTCATCAAGAAGGCCGGAACAGTCATTCTCATCTCATCCATTGTAATCTGGCTTGGTAAGGTTTTCGGAAACACAGAAGCAGGCTTCGGATTCGATCCTGATATGGAGCTTGAAGCATCAGTTCTCGGTATTATCGGAAACGCATTAAAGTGGATCTTCGCTCCTTTGGGCTTTGCTAACATCAAGGCAACAATCGCAACGATCATGGGTCTTGTTGCCAAGGAAGAAGTCGTCGGTGTATTCGGTGTACTTGATTTCGAAGGCTTGAACCAGCTCTCCGGCTTCGCGTTCCTCATCTTCAACCTCCTCTGCGCTCCCTGCTTCGCAGCTATCGGTGCTATCAAGAGAGAGATGAACAACGCAAAGTGGACATGGTTCGCAATCGGTTATCAGTGCGTATTCGCTTACGCAATCGCACTTATCGTTTACCAGCTTGGCCTCCTTTTCACAGGCGCCGTAAACGTACTCGGACTGATATTCGCTCTGCTCGTTCTTGCAGGACTTGTGTACCTCCTTGTAAGACCTGTCAAGACAGCAAAGTAAAGGACTGCATTTATGATTGGCTGGCTTGCTGCAAACTGGGTTAACATCTTAGTAATAGCACTCGTTGCTGTTGCCGTCTTCTTTGCAGCAAGGAGCCTGATCAAAGACAAGAAAGCCGGCAAGAGCTCATGCGGCTGCAACTGCTCCAACTGCGCACTTGCAGGTAAATGTCACAGTCAGAATAAAAAGAAATAAGAATTCACATGCCATAAAATGATCAAGGGCTGTCTCATTTCCGAGGCAGCCCTTATCGTTTACATTGTTATCAGAGTTATCAGCCGAATGCTGAATAATCGAATTCGCCTTTATTTCCGTCGATATCCGTATAGTAGATTATCTTCTTCTCATGATCGAATGAGGTAAGATATTTGCCCCACAAGGGCGCGAAAAAGTCATCATCAGCTGTATACTCATTACCGTTCTTGTCGCTCTTATAATGGCACGCGATACACATAGAATCCTTCTTGAAATTACCCTCTTTGTAGCGCTGCTCGTCGGTCATCATGAAGTAAGACAGACAGTTGCCGGAATCCATTACATAAGTAGGATCCACATGATAGTTCTTTCCGTTGATCGTCACATAAGTCCATGCGTGACCTTCATCAGTGTTTGCATCGTTACCGCCGCACACGGTTGCATCCACACCTGCCTGAAGTAGCAGGAACGAAAATGCAACAGAGCATTCTGCGCAGATACCATGCTTTGTAGTGAAGAACCTGTATGCACATATGCCCTGAACAGGTTCATCGCTCATCTTGTAATACGTATCGTAATCGTAAGTGTAATTGTTGGAAAAGTAGATATAGAGAGCAAGGATCTTTTCGACATCTGAATAATCGTCTCTTAAGTTCTCATTCAGGATACCTGTGACCATCTCCTCGAATTCTTTCTGCTTTTGGGCAAGTTCTTCTTTGGGGATCTTATACTGGAATGTAGCCTTTCCGTCCTTAAATGCACCACCGTAATTCGATTCGGTATAGACTTCATAGACAGGCTGGAAGTTGGTCCTGAACTGACCGATCATCCAGTGGTAATCATCCTCGGTCTTTACTTCGAATTCGTCTTCACCGTTCTGCACCGCCTTAATGTAGTTCTTGTAGGCATCAAACATGTCCTGTCCCATGATGTCTAGGAAGATTGAAGACATGACGACAGGCTTATACTCATAATGGCCCCTTGCTTCCGTCGTGGTGGTCGCTTCTGTACTCTCAGAAGTCTCAATGGAAGTTTCTGACTCAGAAGAGCCGGTCGTTGGTGTCGTGGCAGCAGAACAGCCGGTCAGGATACAGGCTGCAAGAATAACAGTTACACTCGTTATCAATGATCTTTTCATAACACTTCTCTTTATAGATTTTTTAACGGCAGAATTATACAACAAGAAAAATTAAATATTGTGGCAAATAAACAGGCGGCTGCCTCAATTATCAGCCAATGAACTTCAGAGCCTCTATTGTCTTCTCGGCAGTCATATCAATATATTTATCATCAACGAAACGCTGCGAATAATCAAACAGGATCAGTTTTGCA
>JAEFBC010000203.1 GCA_016292155.1 Saccharofermentans sp.
TAAAGCTGATTCGAAGCTCAAAGGCATAACTAAGGTCGAGGTAAGCGGATATATCAGCGGATATATCGAAGAAAACACCAAGATCAGAGACATTTCTGATTCAGATCCTCAAACAGCTTCAATTGAAGCGCTTATCGGTGTACCTGTTGATATAGAAACGACAGGCGACTTCGATAGTATGACTGTAAAATTCTATTATGAGGAAGGCGCCTTTGATGAAGACGACCTGAGAGTACTGTGGTACGACGAAGAAAGCTGTCGATATGTCATGTTTGATGTTCAGGACAGCAGGATTAACTATGATGAAAACTATTTCTATGTTTATACGGATCACTTCTCGAAGTACATGCTGATCGATCAGGCGACTTGGGTTAGGACATGGAGCAAAGGAATGCTTCAGGCCGGTGAGACCAGTGCGTTAGGAAGGAACTATACCCTTGATGGATATATAACGGATATTAAGCAATTACCGGACGGTGATGAAGACGGATTGCCTGACATTTTAGAGATTAATGGCATGATTACCAGTACAGGCAAAGTGATCAGAACAGATCCTAATAATCCTGATTCAGATGATGACACTATACCTGATGGTGAAGAAATGGGAGCGATGTGCCTTACTAAATACGCGTTTGAAATGGGTACTTTTGACCATTTTGTAGTTTGGCGACCCGAATATGGTTATAGAGGCCATGAGTGGGTATTTTTCTGTATGAGTTCCAATCCTAATGAAAAAGACTCGGATGGAGATGGTGCTGAGGATGGTGTTGATAAGACAAAGAATGATAAGAATGGGCCAATTAACTATATTTTGATTGGTAAAGATGAAGGCGGATCGACTTTGTCTGATATGAGAGAACCTTATGTTGCTGCATTTCGAGAGTTAAATCAGCCTGTTGTTGTATTAGAAATAAGCCACGGGTCTGAATATCAAAAGAAAATGAATGCATATTTTGGGGAGAAATTAGGTCATGATACGAATGTAGCGCCTTGTCTGATGGCTCAATATACCTTTAATCTTTTACTGTACAATCTTACAGAAGATGCGATTGAGGAAGAAGAAGCTTACACATATGTAGATAAAATGATTATTATTGCTCACGGGGCTCCCAATCGTATTGAATTTATAAAAAATGATAATAATGCCTACATACAATCAGATGATGTTATTCTGAGAATTAATCCTGTATGTCGCATTAACATTCTGGATATTCAGGCCTGTAGCTGCGCAAAGATTGCAGGATATACTTATAAAGAACATAGTGAAGATGAAACATCCATCAGTTTAACAACTTGTATTGCCTATGAATTTCTCAAGAAGAACAATATCAAAAAGGTTTATGCTTGGACAGATCAATGCAAGTATTGTTTTGATCGCAATTATTCATTTTTTGGACTTTATGTCGAGTTGTATAGTAAAGAAAACGGATATGGTTTTAGAGAAGTAAAAACCGATGATCGCGTTTTTGTTTATGTCCCTGCTTACTTGCCGTTACAATATTGATTTATTACATGTATATTGATAGTAATTGTAGGCTCGAGACTATATTTATTCTTTTGAGGTGAGCATGAGTGATTTTGTAGCTAAGAAACGCATCAGCAAAAAAGAAATATTCATTTTAATATTACTAGCCCTAATAGTTGTTTTTATCTTCTTTCCTCGAAGACATTCTTTGAAGGATGGAGGCACTGTAACATATGAGAGTTGTTTTTCCGGGGTTGTATATACGATTGAGCAACGTCATAGATTACAGGATAATGGTTATTATGAGAACGGAATTGTAATCTATATTGCGGGTATTGAAATCTTCAATAATTCGGAAATTGATAATAGTGTTCCTGCTGAGACAAGGTCTTCGGATGTTGAATCGTTGAGTGAAGAAATAGATCGAGTCGTTTATAAAACCTAATGAGGTAATGATTCTGTTTTTCGATGCAACACAATTATTTCATATGGATCTGCATGACTGATAAATGTGTCATTAGCTTTAGTTGATGTCTGGTATTATGTGACAGACATAATTGAGTATTACTTAACTGTTTCTTATTTAGCGCTCTGCAAAAATGAGTGCTTACTTAGAGGAAGGCTGTTTTTGAGACAGTCTTTTTGTCATTGGTGTTTTAATTCTAAATGAGCAGCAAAACATGCGGCAACGCCGTTCATTTCGCCGTTCAAAACGCCGCTTTTGGCCCAAATATGCGGCAAAACATGCGGCGGCGCCGTTCATTCCGCCGTTCAAAACGGCATTTTTGGCCCAAATATGCGGCAAAACATGCGGCAGCGCCGTTCATTCCGCCTGCATATTTTAAATTTTTAAAATAAGAAGTTAGACCACTTTCCTGTCTGGGGGAAAACTAAGGCAAATTCGTCTGAAAATGCCCGCAAAAGGGCCGTTTTGGCAGCTGTTCAACCATGCAAACCGCCCACTGTTGACGGGTTGTTTATGCCTGAAAACGACATGGAAAAAATCTTTAACAAATTTCCGGAAAATTACAAAAAACCCCTTGCGTTAAAAAAAGATTACGAATAGAATACAGATGTGTGGTGATTTAGGGAGATATTTCCCATTCAGGTGGAGGAAAGTGGCTGAAATCGAGGCCGCGGCCTTCACTTTAACACAAAAACAAGTTTTAAGAGACTCAGGATGAGAGACGTAAAGAAAGTAGACGCTAAGGGAAGATTCTTCATCCCTGCCAAACAGAAAGAGCTGCTGGGCGAAGAGGTTGTAGTAACAAACAGCCTTGATGTCGGCTATCTTTGCGTTTATTCGAAGGATTATTTCGACAATAAGATCATGCCTCAGCTCAGCAAACTTAACACGATGGATGCCAATGCCCGTAAGATCAAGAGAGCTATTATCGGTGAAGCCTGCGAAGTCAGTGTTGATTCACAGGGAAGAATCGCCGTTAACAGCGAGCTTTGGGACAGGATTGGCGCTAAGCCCGGTGACGAGATCTGCGTATTTAATGACGCAGGCAAGTTGGATATCTGCACTAAGAGTTTCTATGACAGCGAAGATCACGATCTTAGCAGCATAGAAGGATTGGAGACGAAGTATTATGTTGAAGGTCTCTGATTTTGATCACATTCCCGTACTCCTTTACCAGACGGTTGACGCTCTGAACGTCCGTCCTGGCGGGATCTATGTCGACTGCACAGCAGGCGGCGGATCGCACAGCGCTGAAATAGCGAGAAGAATGAAGGGACAGGGGATCCTTGTATCGATCGATAAGGACGGGGCTGCTCTTGCTGCATGCATGGAGCGTAAGGCTGCTTTTGAAGGAATCGACTGGATGCCGGTGAAGTCCGATTATAAGGATATAGATGATATTATCCGCAGTCTTAAGATCGGTAAGGTCGACGGCATTATGGCCGACCTGGGCGTTTCCTCATATCAGCTCGATACAGCCGAGAGGGGCTTTTCCTACATGAAGAACGGCCCTCTGGACATGAGAATGGATCCCGACGAATGGCTTACGGCTGCTGAAGTCGTAAACAGATATTCAAGAGATGAACTGGAGAGGATCTTCAGGGAATACGGCGAAGAGCATCATGCGGGAAGGATCGCTGATGGCATCGTCGAGAGAAGAAGAACAAAGCCTTTTACAAGGACCACGGAACTTGCACAGGCTATAAAGGATTATATGCCGGGTCACGGCAGAGGCGAGGACCAGCATCCTGCAAAGAGATGCTTCCAGGCTATAAGGATCGAAGTAAATCACGAACTTGACGGTCTGGAGTCACTTTTAAATGACGGTATCAGAAAGCTTAAACCGGGCGGAAGATTTGCGGTAATTTCCTTCCATTCACTGGAGGACAGGATCGTAAAAGAAGCGTTTAGAAGGGCAGAGAGCCCCTGCACATGTCCGAGAGATTTCCCCGTATGCGTTTGCGGAAAGAAATCACTTGGAACGGTTATCACCAAGAAACCAATCGAACCGACGGAGGAAGAAATAGAGATCAATCCAAGATCCCGAAGCTCGAAGCTCAGAGTGTTTGAGAGGAACGATAACGAGCAATACAACTAACAAATATAAGCAAAGGTAAGAATCAGTAATGGCAGTTAAGACAGCATCGAAAAGAAAAATCAAAAGCTTCGATGTAGGCACGGATGAAGTGCTTAACGAAGTGCTGTCTGCCGGAAAAAAGAACCTCGCTTATAAAGAAGGCTCGATCATTCCTTATGACCAGTATCTCATCGAAAAGGAACCCCTGATCATTGAAGAACCAATTGACAGGGCAACTTTAGAGAGCGTTGCATCTTATAAGGAAGTTCATGACAGATCTGTCCGTTATGCAATGGAACATGAGGATCCCCAGACAAGACTCGAGCATAAAAAGAAGACAAGAAGACTTACCAGAAGGAAGCTTTTCGAGACCATCATATCGATCATACTGGTCATTGCGATCGGTGTTTTCGTAATGCTCCTTCTCTATCCTCAGACAGAGATCTCCGAACTTGCAAGAGATAATTCGAATCTGAAGGATCAGATCGCCACGGTAAAAAGAGAGATCGTTAATGCGGAAGAGAACGCGAACGGCGTTGCAGACATGGATGTTATCCGTGCCCGCGCGATCGCGCTTGGAATGCAGGATCCGAACCAGAATCAGGTCGTAAGCCTGCCGATCCCGAATACCGATTCGTTAAAGACAAGAATTAACTATAACTCCGACGGAATCAACGACGACGCATACAGAGATTCCAAGGATGCATTGGCTGATTACTATGCAGCGCATCCCGATAAGTAACAGCAAAAAGCCCACTGTGGGCTATTCCGGAATCCAAAGGGAAGAACGTGTAAAAGAACCCGTTGAGGGTCCTTCTGAAGACAACACTGAAGAACAATCCCAGACACAAAAAGCCAAGCGCAGCATATATGCAAAGATATGGATCGCATTGGTTTCTGCCGTTGTTGTGCTGTACACGTTCTATCTCATGACGAATCTCTACAGCACGACTGTTAAAGATTACGACAAGTACGCAAGAGCTGCTGCCGATGAGCAGTGGACCCTTGTAACATACAGTGCGAACAGAGGCATGATCTACGATGCGAATATGGTGCCTCTTGCATCCAACACTTACGACTACACGCTTATCTGCTCTCCTAAGATGGTCACATCAACTCTTATGAACAGGCAGCAGATCATGGACAGCATTGTAAGTATGCTGGGCGTTGATTACGAGAAGCTCGATAAGATCATTCCTGTAGATCCGACGGACAAGACGGATAAGCGTAATGACGTTGCAGGATGCGACGTTATGAAGAATATTCCTGCAGAGAAGAAGGACGAGTTCGCGAAATGGGCGAAGGAGAATAAAGTAAAGGGCTTTGCTTTCGTTGCCGTTCCGCAGAGATACTATAACTACGGAAGCATTGCATCCCAGGTCGTCGGCTATGCTAAAAATGACGGTGTAAGCCTTAACGGTCTTTATGGTCTTGAAGCTTATTACAACAAGATCTTATCAGGTGATGACGGCTACCGTTATTCTGAGACGGACGAGATCACGGGCGGTGTTCTGCCTTATTCTGATGCGACGACAGTCGGCGTTTCTGATGGTAATAACATCGTAACCAACATCGATATCAGCATTCAGAGAATCGCTGAAGAAGCTGCCAAGGAAGCATACGAGAAATTCGATCCGATAGACGGTGTCTGCGCCATTGTAATGAATCCTTACACAGGCGCTGTATATGCCATGGTATCACTTCCTAATTACGATCTTAACGATCCTTACGGGAGACCTTTCGGAGTAGGTGAAGATGCATGGAATTATATGGATGCTGATACACGTGTAAAGTACGTTATGGCGAATGCATGGCGTAACCGCTGCGTATCGGATACATACGAGCCGGGTTCAACGTTCAAGGCTCTTACGACATGCATGGCTTTTGAGGAAAACCTCGCAAAAGAAGATGACCAGTTCAGCGATGAACCGGTAAAACTTTCAGATCAGCACACGATCTCATGCTGGATGCAGAAGACTGCAGGTTACAACCACGGTACCGAAACACTCGTTAAAGCTTTCGAAAACTCATGCAACCCGGTATTTGCGCATCTTGCCCAGAGGATCGGAATCACTAAGTATTATTCATACGTAAGAATGCTCGGTTTCTACGATGTAACCGGAATCGATCTTCCTGCTGAAGGTAAGGGCATCTTCCATAAGAATCCTTCCAAGGTCGACATGTCGGTTCTGTCTTACGGCGAGTCTTCGACGGTTACTCCTATCCAGCTCATCACGTCATACTGCGCTATCGTTAACGGCGGCGACCTCCTTGTTCCTCACGTTGTAAAATACATCACGGATCCTGAAGGAAATATCGTCGATGAGATCGAGCCTGAAGTAGTACGTACGGTGTTCTCCGAAGACACCTGCAAGCGTGTAAGGACACTGATGGAAGGCGTTGTATCCGACGGTACAGGTTCAGCAGGTAAGGTAGCAGGTTATGCTGTAGCCGGTAAGACATCAACATCAACGATCGACGTCGGTGAGCTTAAGGGTCTGCACGTGCTCTCATTCTCATGCTATGCACCTTCTTACGACCCTAAGATCGCAGTTCTCGTAGTTATCAACAAGCCAAGAGATAAGTCGGTAGGTTCATCCTCCGCGGCTTCCACTGCAGCGAAGATCGTTGAAGGCACATTGTCCTACATGGGTGTTGAGAGAAGATTCACCGAAGAAGAATACAGCGAGATGCTTAAGGAATGGTACGTCCAGCAGGTTGACGGACTTCCTGCTTCACAGGCGGCATCGAAGATCTCAGTAAACGGTCTTTCAACCCTTTACGGTACGCTTGATATGACATCTGATACGATCGTCGGAAGAACCTATCCGGACTTCTATCACACTTTA
>JAEFBC010000204.1 GCA_016292155.1 Saccharofermentans sp.
CTCTCCTTCTCCGCCAGATAAAACCCGTAGACATTTAGTTTACGGGTTTTTTATTATGTCCCTGCCTTCAACGTGAAATACAGCAAACATCACTGAATTAACTTCTGTGACAATGCTAGAATTGTCCTCACACACTTGGAAAACAGGAGTTAGCAAATGAGAAAAGCTATTATTTTTGACCTTGACGGAACACTTTGGGATGCGACCGGGTGTTCAGTTGATATATGGAACCGGGTTTTTGATAAGCACGAGGAAGTCAGCATCAGAATGACAAGAGAGATCTCGTCAGGTCTTATGGGAAAGACTATGCCTGAGATCGGTGCTGCGCTGTTTCCTGATATGACGGAAGAAGCGCGCATGAATATTGTCGATGATTTCGGTGATGAAGAAGTTAAGTATCTTTCCGAGCATGGCGCGGTCTTATATGAAGGCGTCGAAGAGACGCTTTCAGCTCTCGAAAAGGACTACGATCTTTATATCGTAAGCAACTGCCAGGATGGTTATGTTCCGGCGTTTCTGCATGCGCATAAGATGGGACATCATTTCAGGGACATCGAGATGTCAGGCCGCACAGGCATGGACAAGGGAAGAAATATAAAGCTCATTATGGAGCGCAACGAAATTGATAATGCTGTTTATGTGGGCGATACCGAAGGTGATGAGAATGCCGCAAGATATGCCGGAATACCGTTTATCTGGGCATCCTACGGATTCGGCAAAGCCAAGTCTCCCGATAAAGTGATCAGGAGCATAAAGGACCTTAATTTGATCAGCGGATAGACCGGAAGGCGCTTATCAGCAGTATAATGGGTCAATGGAGGATATTATTATGGCTATGATGGAAAGACCCGAAGTAAAGATCTGCAGCGGCGGTAAGTGCTGGGAGCATGAATTCCCGTCGTTTACCATGAAGGTTTTCGTACCGGATAACGATCTTGACGGACAGACGAATAACTACGGATTCAGGGCGCCTCTCCTGCTTGTTTTCGAAGAGGAAAAGCAGGATATGGAAAGCGCTGTGGATTTTGCTAAAAGGACTGGTCTTTCTGATATTGCGGCGCGTTACGATTCGAGTGTTCTTTTTATCTATCCTACTGCGGAAGGCGGATGGGAAGAATCTGACAGCACCCTTTATGTTGATGTGATAAAAGAGATCAAGATGATCACCGTCTACAGGGACGGAATCGTTGAGGACTTTAATTTCTTTACTAAGACGTTTGAAGGTTATTTCGCGCGCGGCGCTAAGTTCCGCACGGACATCTACAGCTATGGAAAGTCTGCTGATTACGTTGCAAAGAACCTCTTAAAGACCCTTAACGGCGAATATCTCTGGGGTCCCGGAGAGATCACGCCTGCGATGTGTTCAATGGAAAATCTAAGTGTCACACCTCAGGTCGAGCGCAGGGATATCCCGGTCTTAAGTGTAGGGAACAGTGATGAGATCAACAGTGCATTTGACGGCTGTGAATACATCCTCGTAAAGGATGAAGCTGACTATGTTAATGACTTCGATTCCTTTGTTAAGAAGTTCAAAATGTGGTGTGGCAAGATCGAATTCGAGCCGGATTTTGATGAGCTCGGCATGACGGAAGACGTTGGTTTTGTTAACGTTAAGACGTCACCTGATAACGAATTTCTTCCTGTAAAAGTGCCTGAGCACAAGGTCGGTTATTTCGCATATTACAATAACGGACTTCTGGATAACGGTCCTGTCCCGCTTGTTATCGGTTTCCACGGCGGCGGAGATTCATCCATGTATCTGACCTATGTTGCGGGTTGGTGGGATGTCGCAAGGAAGAATAACTTCCTTTATGTTGCGATCGAGAATCACCAATTTGTCACTGCTACGGAAGCAAAGGATATTATTGAAGTCTTGAAGACAAGATATCCCATTGATCCTTCGCGCATCTATGCGACAGGATTTTCGATGGGCAGCGGTAAGACATGGGATCTTTATCAGGAGTATCCTGAGATCCTTGCTGGCATCATGCCCGCGAGCGCGCTTTTCCCGGTATATACGACATTCTTCGGCAAGCCTGTTACCGACAGACTTAATAAGACAGTCTCTGTCCCTGTTTTCTATTCAGGCGGCGAGAAGTCCCATCTGCCGGAGCTCCCGTTCCACGCTGACACATCTCTTGAGCGTGTGAAATATGTTGCTGAAGTAAATAAGCTTAAAAAGTCATTCGAAAACGTATCTTTCGAGGACAAGGAAAACTGGGAAGATCCTATCTGGGGAATCCCCGGAGACCGCATCGAGAAGGTCTACGATCCTACGAGAGATGCTACGCTCACAATCCATTATTACGACAGTGAAGACGGCGTATGCAGAACCGCTTTTGCAAGTGTAAGCAACCAGATCCATGAATGCAGACAGCACAGCATCGAGAATGCGTGGAAATTCATCTCACAGTTCAGGAAAGATAATTGATGCTCCCAATCTCATTTTGCATAAAGGCCAGAAAACTGTAACATAATCTATATAAAGCAAGTGAGGTAACCCCGCATGAAGGAAAAATACGAGAGCCGTTTTGCTAATGAAGAGATCGAGATCACTGTTTTGATTGCTGAGAGTTGTAATGGTGCATCTGTTTACGAGAAGAAGTGGCTTATACCATCTATTGATTACCTGGCTATGCTTGATAACAGCACCGGCAAAATGATCAAGGAAAAAGGCTGCCTCGAGTGGTTTATAAAAAGAGAACCTGACAGAAAAGGATGGGGCTACGATTTTGAACCGTACGGAATCTACAGATTCCTTGTCCGCAAGAGTGTTTTCGTGAACACTACATATAGGATCGTAAAGATCCTGGAAGAGAATGTACAAAACGAAGATCTCATTGAATACAGAAAGCATTTTTTGAAATCTGTAGAGATAAATACACCATATGGCCGGTTTGTTCTGGACAGGTCCATGTCATGGTTTGAAGGTGCGGTCGAACTGGGTGGTTCTGATGCTACAGTTTTCCTTGAAACCGACGAAGAAAACGGTGAGACAGCGGATGGCGCGCTTCAGGTATTTTTAAAGAACAAAGAAGACTTCGAAATCTTTGACCGGAAGAACAAGGAATATGCAGCTGAGAATCTTCTTGATCTTGCAAATGAATGGCAGGAGAGCGAAGAGGGCGAACACGAGCCGATCACCAAAGAGAAGTTTATGGAATTAATGGATTTATCAGAGATGACTGTTTCTCCTCATGGATACATTACACTTTACTATAATGACGGTGATATGTTCTGGGGTCATGCAATAGAGATCACTGTGGAAGAAGACGGAACTGTTTCTGATGCAAATATTGCGGGTTGATCTGCACTATGAATGACAAGCTTGCCAAATATGAATACAACCCCAAGAATCCTAAGAAACTGAAACTTAAGGCGGTTCTTCACAAGCTTAGGGACTACAGGCTTCTTTTTATCTTTTCCATTCCTTTATACATAATGTGGGGATGTTTTGCGGCTGCCTGTGTTGCATTGCCTTTTATCTACGAGTTCAAGACGGATAAGGACTACACTGACATGGCGACTTCATACGTCGCGCTGATCGTTTCAGGTCTCGTGCTCTTCGGAATCTACATGCTGATCTTTGCGGTCAAGAAGTTGACAGATACAAAAGCAGCAGTGGCTAATACGAAGAAGTATCTTCAGATATCAGACAGCTTTATTGAAGAAGTCGAGAACGATCTGGCAAAAGGTATGCCGTTTTTGAAGAGCCATAATCTCGGCGTTTCTGAGAAATATATATTCGGCAATCTTACATTGATCAATTTCACGCCTGTAATTATTCCGAAAAGCGAAATAGTTGAAGTTATCTATGAGATCTTCGAAGGTGCTTCAACACTGGTTGCTCACAACGGTCATGTGACGAATGCCAGAAACTTCTATCAGAATTTCTTCTTCAGACTGAAGAATGGGAATTACGTGCCGGTCCAGGTTAATGATAAGTTTAAGCTCGATATTGCTCTTGCCGCCCTGCAGAAAGCAGGCTTAAAGACCGTCGAGCTCAACAGGAATGCAACTGGAAATGAATTTAAATCAAAGAATACTAGGAACATATACAAGTTAGAGTCTGAGAGGATAATTGTCAGGAATCTTGATGTTACGAAGATAATCCCTTTGCCTGTAACTGACAGCTGCATCCGTTTTGATGAAATATCCTACGGAACTGACGGCAATCTGTGCGCAACAGCTGTTTGCAAGGACGACGGCAAGATGAGGTATTTTATCGATGAGAGGATCGTAGCGATAACAGCTAAACAGGTTATTGCTGCACCACAGCCCAAGCCTGTTGAGACACCAAAGGAGGCATACAAAACCATGATGACCAGAGATAAGTTTTTCGATCTGTGTAACGATGTATGTGATTGGGACAAATCAGGTGATGATGAACTTGTGGTAAAGCCTCTTGTGGAATATCTTTCAAAGCTCCCTGACGAAGATATCTTTGCATTTGAAGACATCATGGCTGAGCTGCTTTATGAGCTTGATACAAAGCAGAATTATGAGACAGCATTAAAGTACGACACTCACAATGACGATACTTTCCTCTATTCAAGATGCATCGCCCTTGTTAACGGCAAGAACTACTTCGAAAAGGTTAAGAACGGCAAGATAAAAGATCTGTGGAATATGGAGTTTGAAGCTCTCCTTTATGTTGCCCGTGACGCATGGGAGAAAAAGCATGGAAAGAGTTCAAGCGAATTCCCGCATATATCACCTGTAAGCTACGAGACAGGCAGCAACAAGGAAGGTTGGAAATAAGACGGGGGAGAAGATGTATAGCTGTATTAAATCGATTAAGGATGATGAGAAAATCTCGATAGACGATGTTCTGGAAATAGAGCAGCGATTCGGTTTTAAGATGCCGGAAATACTGAGAGAATATTATCTTATGTACAACGGCGCATCCATTTACAATTGCGTATTTTCGATCGATGGATATGAGGTGGAAGTTGCGAAACTTGTTGAATTGAAATATGGTGTTTTGCCTCTTGAAAAGATAATTGAAATGGACAGAGAAGACGGGTTTATTCCTTCCAA
>JAEFBC010000033.1 GCA_016292155.1 Saccharofermentans sp.
ACATCCGCAAGGCAGCAGACGAAGCCGAGACCTATGTCTCCAAGGAATGCTGGCCGCTTCCTTCATACGGCGACCTGCTCTTCAGCGTAAAATAACAGATCCTCATATTCCACCCAAACTAAGTAACCCCCGGAGTTTTCGGACTCTGGGGATTACTTAGAATTATGTTTAGAGAAAATAATTATTCAAGAAAAGAGATGATGACGTATGACTAAGTTTATATTTGTAACCGGAGGAGTTGTTTCAGGACTGGGAAAAGGTATCACTGCCGCATCTTTGGGCAGGCTTCTTAAGGCGAGGGGACTTAAGGTCGCAGCGCAGAAGCTTGATCCTTATATCAACGTCGACCCCGGTACAATGAGCCCTTACCAGCACGGCGAAGTATACGTTACGGAAGACGGTGCGGAGACGGATCTCGACTTAGGTCACTATGAGAGATTCATCGATGAAGACCTCAACAAATATTCAAACCTCACATCCGGTCGAGTTTATTGGAATGTCCTCAACAGAGAAAGAAGAGGCGAGTACTTAGGCTCGACCGTTCAGGTTATTCCGCACATTACAAACGAGATAAAGGAATTCGTATACCGCGTAGGAAAGAAAACCAATGCTGATGTCGTTATCACCGAGATCGGAGGCACGGTCGGTGATATCGAATCACAGCCCTTCATAGAAGCAGTAAGACAGATCTCCCTGGAAGTCGGAAGAGAGAACAGCCTCTTTATCCATGTAACACTCGTTCCTTTCTTAAGAGGTTCTGACGAGCACAAGTCCAAGCCTACCCAGCACTCCGTAAAGGAACTGCAGGGAATGGGCGTAAATCCGGGTGTATTGATCTTAAGATGCGACGAGCCGCTTGAAGACGAGATCATGAAGAAGATCGCCCACTTCTGCAACGTCAAGGAAGACTGCGTAATCGAGAACATCACACTGCCTGTGCTTTACGAGGCACCCCTGATGCTCGAGGAAGCTCACTTCTCAGAGATAGTATGCAGGGAACTTGGTCTTGAAGCAAGCGAGCCTGACCTCACTCACTGGAAAGAGATGGTCGATAAGATCCATCACATCGACAAGGAGGTTAAGATCGGCCTTGTCGGCAAGTATGTCCACCTCCACGACGCTTATCTCTCAGTCGCAGAGGCCCTTAAGAGCGCAGGCTACGCCAATGATGCGAAGGTGGTTATCGACTGGATCGATTCCGAACTGATCAATGAACAGACCGTAAATGACATGCTCTCCGGCCTTGACGGAATAATCGTTCCGGGCGGTTTTGGCAACCGCGGCATCAACGGCATGATCCTTGCCGCCAAATATGCCCGCGAGAACAATGTCCCTTACTTCGGCATCTGCCTCGGAATGCAGATCGCCGTCATCGAGTATGCCAGAAACGTCCTGGGCATCGCTGATGCGAACTCCGGCGAGTTCGACGAGCAGTGTGAGAATAAGGTCATTGACTTCATGCCCGGCCAGAGTGACGACATCGATAAGGGAGGCACGCTCCGTCTTGGCGCATATCCGTGCAAGATCGCGGAAGGCAGCCTTCTTAGGGAATGCTACGGTACTGATGAGATCCAGGAGCGTCACAGACACAGATATGAAGTCAACAACGACTACAGGGAGCGCTTTACCGGGAGCGGCGCGCGCTTTGCAGGCACGGCCCCTGACGATTCGCTCGTAGAGGAGATGGAGATCCCCGGTCATAAGTTCTATCTGGGCGTACAGTATCACCCTGAGTTCAAGTCAAGGCCTGACAGGGCTCATCCTATTTTCAGGAAGTTCATAGAAGCCGCAAAGGCTTAATGCTTTAGAGGGGACACCCCGTCCTGCCGGGCGCTTGCCGGGAATGGTTGTACACTATATGGCTTCGAAAAAGACCCTTTTAGTGTACAAATGCAGAAAATGTACACTATTTGCGTTGGAAAAGAGTGCAAATAGTGTATTTTTCATTTTGGCGGCCGGAGCCGTATAGTTTTCGAAAACACCGCGCCTTATATAATACGCACGAATAAAAAAAATATCTTTACTATAAAAAATTCATTCTTCACAAAAAAAGTTGTTGACAATAATTGTCGGCTTCTATATAATTCTTTACTGCGTCGTAATGGGTTTGGGCAACTATGCCTATTTCTCTTGACGGAAAAGAATTTTTATGGTAAATAAAAATGCTTTTCAACCAGGAAACCGCTTAAACCTTGTGTTTTTAAGCTTTGTGTGAGGTGATTCTTTAACAATGGTCCATTCCGTAAAACAAGGCAAGACAGAGCGACAGTCGTATTCCAAGATCAAAGAAGTAATCGAGGTGCCTAACCTCATTGAGAACCAGAAGCAGTCCTATCAGTGGTTCATCGATGAAGGTATGCAGCAGATTTTCGACGAAGTATCGCCGATTACTGATGATCAGGGTAAGTACGAGGTCTATTTTGTCGGTAAGATCTTCGATTCTGAGAACCCCTGTGATCCCACAGGCAAAGAGAAGGAAGGCAAGGGTAAGAAGAACAAGGAGCCCAAGAATCCTGTTAAGCTTACCAAGTCTGCAATCATTGACAGCTGCAAGAAGAATGACAGCAACTATGCTGCTCCTTTGAGCATCCAGCTCAGACTCCATAATAAGATTGACGGAACAGTAACTGATGAGACGGCTTTCGTCGGCAATTTCCCTATCATGACTGATCAGGGTACATTCATTGTCAACGGCGCAGAGCGTGTAGTAATCAATCAGATCGTAAGATCTCCCGGAGCTTATTACAGCGAGATGAGATCCAAGATGGGCAACAGACTTCTTTCCGCTGAGCTTATCCCTTACAGAGGATCATGGATCCTTATCGAAGAGGATGAGAAGGAAAGCAAGCTCAATGCTAAGGAGAGAGCTCTTAAGGCTGCAGGCGCTCCCGATGCAAACACCGATCCTGAGGAATATAACCTTATCTACATCGTCGTAGATAAGTCACATAAGATTTCCCTCTCAGTATTCCTGAGATGCTTAGGCCTCGTTTCCGACGAGGAGATCATCAACATGTTTGGTGATGAAGAGTGCCTCAGAATGACACTTGAGAAGGACGAGACAAAGAATGCTTCCGATCCTTACACGGCAGCATTGCAGGAGTTCTTCAAGAAGGTTCGTAACAACGAGCCCTTCACAGTTGATAATGCGAAGAACATCCTCAACAAGACATATTTCGATTCTTTGAGATACGACCTCGAGAGAGTTGGTATCTACAAGGTCAACAAGAAGTTCGAGCTTTCAGCAAGAATCGTCGGCAGCAAGACAGCAGACAATGTTGTATCTGAAGACGGTGAGCTTATCTGCAAGAAGAACACTGTTGTTACAGAAGAGATCGCTAAGAAGATCGAAGACGCAGGCATCATGGCTGTTCAGATTTTCCCCAGAAAGCTCGTTCGCGCAGCTGATGAGGATGAGTTCGAGGATGTACCTCTCAAGGTCATCGGCAACGGCAGAGTTGATGCTGAGGCTTTCATCGCTAACAGCATCTCAAAGACAGAGTTCAAGAAGTTCGATCTCGAGAGAACAGGCATTAACGAGAAGGTTAGAGCAAGCATCTTGAGAGAGATCATCGAGGCAGTTAAGGCAGAGGGCAAGAACGACATCGCTTCAAGACTTGAGGCTGCTATGGCTGAGCGTAAAGAAGACCTCATGCCCAGAAACCTCACTATTGATGATATCTATGCTTTCGTTTCTTACTACATCGGTCTCCACAGAGGCGTTGGTAGAATCGACAACATCGACCACTTGGGCAACCGTAGAGTTAAGTCTGTAGGCGAGCTCCTCCAGAACCAGCTCCGTACAGGTATCCAGAGAGTCGAGAAGAATACAAGAGACAG
>JAEFBC010000205.1 GCA_016292155.1 Saccharofermentans sp.
GGGACCAAACTCGGAAAGCTTGAAGAAATAAGCTTCCTCGGATGCCTCGGTTACCTCTCTTCCGCAGTCAGGGCACTTGCCGTCAACGAGCTGGCTCTCTGTCCAGAAAGACTCGCAGGGTGTGCAGTACTTGCCCGTGTACTCGCTCTTATAGATGTAGCCGTCGTTGTAGAGCTTTTCGAACATGTTCTGAACGGTCTTGATATGGTAATCGTCAGTGGTTCTGACGAATCTGTCGTACTTAATGCCAAGTGTTGCCCAGAGCTTCTTGAAGTTAGCGACGATATCGTCAACATAGGCCTTAGGCGTAACGCCCATCTCCTGTGCCTTCTTCTCTATCTTCTGGCCGTGCTCGTCTGTACCTGTGGAGAACATTACATCATAGCCCTGCATTCGCTTCATTCTCGCGATAGCATCGCATGCGAGAGTCGAATAGCAATGTCCGATATGCGGATTGCCCGACGGATAATAGATCGGTGTTGTGATGTAGAATGTCTTCTTTTCTGCCATGATGTTCCTCCTCGCGCGTATATATTATTAGTCTGCGCGTAATTAAAAGATTATAGTTATTTATCCCTCTATTTTCAAGAACACCTCTGAACATCCAACCTCTCAATGTGCAAAGTAGTCCCTTTTGCTCGTTTTTTCGCAGAAAGGACTACAAAATCTCGGATCGGCATATTTCAGGGAGACCGGCTTTTCTATACATTTGAGTCTGCAGAATGCCCGCTTGATATAGAGACTCTGAATGCCTTTATCGAAAACAACTTCCGCTAGATATCAGCTCTCGCTCGCGATCTTGTAAGCTTCCTTCTTGTTCATGCCGGTGTATTCGGAGACTACGGCAGCGATGTCCTTGGAGGACATGCCCTTCTCCTTCAAAAGCGCTATAAGAGCCGTGCCGTCGCCCGCTTCCACCATGGTCTTCTGCTCAAGAGGCTCTAAGCAGATGCAGAATTCGCCGCGGGGCTCGTTAGCAGCATAATAAGAGACAGCCTCAGAGACCGTCATCCTAAGGACTTCCTCATATTTCTTAGTAAGTTCACGGCACAGAGCGATCCTGCAAGCACCAAAGCCACTCTCGACCAACTCATCGAGAAGCTTCTTCAATCTGTGCGGCGCCTCATACAGCACGATCGTCTCCCCTATCAAAGTCAGAGCCTTCAATCTCTCGCGCCTCTTCGAACCCTCCGAGGGCAGGAAGCCTTCGAAGTGGAAATATCTTGTATCAAGTCCCGAAATGCTTAAGGCCGCAGTAACCGCGGAAGGTCCGGGAATCACAGAAACTTCAATGTCATTAGCAGCTGCAAGTGATGCAAGATCTGCTCCCGGGTCGCTAATTGCGGGCATTCCGGCATCGGACACCTGGGCAACATTGAGGCCCTGCTTGAGAAGATCAAGGATGCCGTTGCCGCTCGCTGCCTTGTTGTGCTCGTGGTAAGCGATCAGGCGCTTACCCGTGATTCCGAGCTGGGACAACAAAATCCCCGTAACGCGGGTGTCCTCACATGCAATAACATCAGCACCCTTCAGCACTTCACATGCTCTGGGCGACATATCATCAATATTTCCAATGGGTGTTCCGACTAGATAAAGCAATCTGAGTGTTCCTCCTCATATATGTGTGCTGCTCTCGCGGTGAGAGCAGAAGAACCTTCTTCGTTAATGAACAAAGGGGCAAGCGCCTTGAATTCGGCATTCGGCGCGCCCTTCTTCCCTGCGATCAGGGCCAGGAACGCATCCTTGGAAGCATTAGCGTGGACAGTAAGCAGTCTTACCGGCGTGATCTTGTATTTTGCATACAGCGAAAACACCTCGGGCACCCTGTCGGGGCTGATACACATTACAGCGTAACCTCCGCTCGTGCGTGTTCTCAAAGACTGCACGCGCACAAAGTCCTCGAGCACACCGCAGTCTGCAAAGCGGGCAGCCTTCTCGTGCTCCGGCTTAACAGAATCAGTAACCGAGCCTTTAGTACCATCATAGAAAGGCGGGTTCATGAAGACAACATCGTAGGCCTTATCCTTTACTGAGGAAGGAAGATCGCGCAGGTCACAATTATAAGCAGTGATGCGGTCTGACAAGTTGTTGAGTTTTATGTTCTCACAGAAGACCTTGTAAGCAAGCTCAACGAGTTCAACGCCGTCAATATGCGCATTCCTGCAGCGTGCAGAGGCGAGCAGCGATACGCCGCCCGTGCCGCTTCCCAGTTCGAGCATCTCGCAGGGTTTTCCACGGCGCACAAAGGATGCTGCAAACCATGCCAGAAGAACGCTTGCGGTATCAAGCTTATAGCAGTCCCTGTGCTGCAAAAGCATAAGCCCGCCGCGCCCAAGGGCTTCGGGCACGATATCACAGCCTCCGATATTAACCACTAAAGGATCAGACAATTATCCTTACCGCCAATCTTAAAAGTTACAAACTATTATACAATTATTTGACGAGTACGCAGTCGTTCTTCATTTTTATGAGTTCCCTTTTAAGCGCAAGGAAATCGTGATTCATCTGCCTGTTTTCTTTTTCTAAAGCCTCAGCGTCTTCAACTCTGCTTTTCTTTTGCAGCCAGGTCCCGTAAGAACCCCTGTCAGCCATGCGTAAGACGCGTTCTTCGGATTCAAACTCCTCGATTTCTTTATCCAGTTCATTAAGGCTGCTGCTGTTGGAGCTGATCTTTCCAAGCATGGACAGTAAATTTTCGAATTTAACCATGAATTCCCTGTCAGCTTCAGGAATTTTCTCTTTGGCATCGCCGAAAAGCTTACAGAATTTATCCGAAGCCTCTTTGCTGATAACATCCGTAGCGGCAATATCGCTTACTCTGGACCATTTGCCGGTGCAGAGGATCTTTCCCAGGAACGCCTCAAAGCTTGCAGGATTGACCATAAGGATATTCTCAAATCTCTGTTCTGCCTCATCGTAACGGCCGGTATTCATGGAATTCAGAGCTTTTTCCAGTGGCATACCGAAGAAAAGGGAGATTCCGTAAGCAACACCGCAGGATTTGCATTCGTAAACCCTTCTTTCCTTATCAAGATAGAGCTGCCCGGCGCACTTTGAGCAAATGATGGTCTCCTGATGATCCGCATCATCGATGAAAGTTTCTTTTTTGGTCTCATCAGGAACTTCCGCATCCGGTTTCCTGGCTTTTGCAGCACGGTTCAGCTCCAGTATTCTGTTAAATTCCGTGCCGTACATTTTATTGTAACGGTTGTACTGGCTGTCCATCTGATCTTTTATATGATAAGAATTCCGGACCGGGTTAGAGTCAATGACATCCTGGTTATGCTCGTATTCCACAAAAATAGCTGCAAACACTGCAACGACTCCGACGATCATGGCAACTGTTCCGGAATCGTCAAATAAGAGCGTTAACATTGCCAGGATAACACCGATTAAAACAATAAGAGGAGAGACAGGATTATAATCCTGTCCTTCTTTTATCCTTTTGGTCCTGGCTTCAGCCAAGCCTTCATCCACACGCCGTTTTGTGGTATCAGAAGTCAGAGCCTTGCCGCTGTTCTTATACATTTTCAATTTTTCATTGATATCCGGCAGTTCCAAAATCTTTGTAAAGAATTCCGCATTTTCAGGCGACTGTTTCTTAGCCATCTTGATAAGTTTCTTCAAAGAATCAACATCAACAGTATCAAATATCTTGGGATTGCTCAGGTTTTCGATCACTGTTGCTTTGAGCTCACACAGGACAAGCCCCTTAAGAGCTTCAAAATTCGATGGCTCTTTATCCAAAACAGCAAAGAACTTTTCCTTTGCAGAAGAGAACGCCCCCTGCTTAAGACTCGCTTGGGCCTGGGCCATGATCTCGTCTTCATGGAAATCGACAACATCGAAATGATTGCCGCAGAAAGGACAATCGAAGAACTCCTGGTCCGAATCGAAATTCAGGACGCCGGCGCACTTGGAACAAGTATAGCTTTTTAATACTGCCATTTCAGACGCTCCTTCTTATTTACAAAGCACGCAGTCGCTGTGCGATTTCAAAACCGAATTACAAAGTTCCCTGAACTCTGATTCAAGCTTCTTATTTCTTGCCTGGTATGGGTAAGCCTTGCTGAGAAGTTCGTTTCTCTCGTTTTCCCTTGTGATCCTGAAGTCCCTGCCATGGAAAGCCACATCCATTACGGCTGTATTGGCTTCATGAGCTTTGACCTCAAGCGTGTTCTCATTGATCTTCTTTTTGTTCTCACTGTATTCTTCACAGAAGCCGATCATCTTTTCGATGTTCTCGAAAAAAGGCGCGTTATGAACAGATGCATGCTGTTTTGCCTCTTCAAGACGCCTTCTCACAGCTTTTAAATTTGATCCTTCAGCAGCATCGGCAAGACTGATGTCACTGATCTTAGTCCATCCGCCCTCGCAGAGAACGCGTCCGAGGAGTGCTTCAAAATCAGACGGATGCGCCATAAGGATGCTGCTGAATCTCTGGTTGGCATCATCGTAAAGGCCGGTGTTGAGCGAATTCACAGCCTTTTCCATAGGAATGCCGAAAAACAGCGAGATACCATATGCAACGCCGCAATGGTCGCACTGATAGACACGCTTTTCTTTATTCAGGGTCAGTCTGGCAGCGCACTTTGAACATATAACGATCTCGGACGGATCGATATTACTGTAATCGATCTGCGGTTCCTTCGAAGAAGAATTCTCTTTATCGGAAACAACGCTCTCCTGATTCCGGATCTTCCTGATCCTGTCCGCAGCCGGATACAGAGTTCTCAGTTTGCGGTATTCCTCATCATATTTGAAGAACGCCTCTCTGATCCTGCCTTTAAATGAACTAGCCATATCTTCAACAGGTCTATAGGAGTTGTCATGTATTTTATCCACAATAAATATACCAATGCGGATAATGGCAACGACTGCGAGAGGAACCAGAAACACAGCATATGTGGCCCAGTTATCTTCAATTTTACTTTCTTCCTTGATATACATCATCAGGAACATGATGACCAGAAATATGCACGCTAAGATCTTGAAGATCGTCTCGCCTCTGCCTTCAATTCTCGCGGTCTTATGATCTCTGACGAGCTTATCATTTACTTTCCGGCCGGTCTGTTCAGATGCCAGTTCATATTCTTCTTTACGGAGCTTTGCCACATCCTCTTTGATATTGATAAGTTCATACATCTTTCCGAAGTATAACGAACCGTTCTTCTCAGTATTTTTCTTCGCGTTCACGATCGATCTTCTGACCTTTACCGCATCAAATTTCGGAAGGAGATCAGGGAATTCCAGACTGCTTGGAGAAGTGATGTTAAGGTCACAAAGAACAACTCCAAGATTCGCTTCAAAATTTTTGGGGTCATTTTCCAGAATGGCTTTGTATTTCTCTCTGGCCGCATCGAAAGACTCGCTTTTAAGCAAAGACTTTGCCTGCTCCATGACTTCCTCACCATGGAAATCCAGCACATCAAACTCCGTCCCGCAGAACGGACATTCAAAAAACTCCTGATCCGAATCGAAATTCAGGATGCCGGCACACTTGGAACATGTGTAACTCTTCAATTTAGCCATTTACTGTCTCCCCCTGCTTTGCAGAAAACAAATGGATGTTCTCACGCAAGATATTTGTCTTCAGCCTGTCGAAATCAAAACGGATCAGATTTCTCTTGTCCGAAGCATCAGTTTTCTTCGATAAAAGCTTACTTTGTTCCTTCTTTAGCACCGTCTCAGCACCAGGCTTAGCAGTTATTAAGGTCCAGTTTCTGGAGTAGTATTCCAGTTTTTCATCGCATTTCCTGATCTCCTGAGCTAGATTCTCATGTTCACAATAAAGTTCCGTGAGTTTCCTGATATCTTCGAAAAAGCTCTTATACTCTTCATCCGAATGCAGAACAGCTTCACTTGTGCGTTCCTTCAGATTGTTTTCAGCCACATCAGAAACTCCTTCATCCACCAGCTCTAAGGAATGGATATTTTTCCAGAATCCGGCACAGAGTATTCTTCCAAGAAGAGCCTTTGGATCTGAAGATTCCACCATAAGCACATGCGAAAATCTCCTGTCGGCCTCTGAAAAATCGTTATCCCTCAACGCTTTTCCAGCCTTTTTAAGAGGATCGTTGAAGAACAGCGAAGCGCCATAAGCGATACCGCAGTATCTGCACTCATATAACCTCTTCTCTTTATCGGGTTTTAACTGGCCGCCGCACTTGGCGCAGTTAATGGTTTTGCCGATATCGATAAAGGGATCTATCTTTCCCGCTTCACCGGTTTTTGCACTGAACACAGTATAAGCATCAGCATTAGGCGACAGTTTTTTAAAGTCCCTGTACGCTACATAATATGCAGACTTGTAATTATTCATCTCCGCAGACAACGCAAGATCCGTTTCCTGTGATGAACTCAGTTGCTCTGCCTTCCGCTTAAGAGTAATGACCGTTACTATCTTGGCAATCACGAATATTGCGATCAGCAAAACTCCCAGACACCCAAATCCGATAACTAACGGCCATAAGTTGCCTTTTTCCAAGGAAACGATAAAAAACACAAACCAAAGTACAGATGTCAAAATGCCTAAGATGCCTAAGGCTCTGCTTACTGTTTCATTAACACCTGTACTGACCAGTCCCATATCTCTGTAACCCTTGCGGATACGCTCAGCACGTTCATCGTATCTCTCCTTATTCCGGAAATACGAATCAGCGGCAGAAAACATATCTGCGAGAAGAGTGAAATATTCAGCTTCCTCATTAAGCTTTTCCTTTGCATCAAGAGCTGCCTTCTCACCGCCTTTACAGTCAGCTTTATCAAGATCATCGATCTGTTCCAATAAATCAATCGAAGGAATCTTTCCACATGCAAGCACAAGTCCCTGCAGTGCTTCAAAATCACGGGGGTTATTGCTTATGACAGCCATATATTTTTCTGATGCTGTCTTGTAGTTCCCGTCAGCGAGGCTCGCACTTGCCTGTTTTAACAGATCTCCCCTGTGGAAATCAACAAATGAGAACTCACTGCCGCAGAAAGGACAGCCGAAAACTTCCTGATCCTCATCAAAGTTCAGGACGCCTGCACACTTGGAACATGTGTAGCTCTTCAGTACTGCCATTTCTTATCCTCACCGCTGCTTGATCTCAGTTCTTTATATTCACGTAAAATCTTATCTTTAAGTTCATCGAATTCAGTCTTGATTTTTGTTTTCCTGAGGAGCTCTTCTCGCCTCCACAATATGTAATCAGGCTCATTTTCAGGGCGGGCATCATTAACGTCTTTGCTGTTTTGGCCTGACTTTTTTAATCGGGAGATCTTCTCAAGTTCTTCGTTAAAAGTATCGACAGCATGCGAAGTTTTCTGATAATCAAAAATGAGACTGATCAGTCTGCTCACATTCTCCA
>JAEFBC010000206.1 GCA_016292155.1 Saccharofermentans sp.
TATAGACACACCTCCGGTAAGCACCGAAGTTGTTTCCGAGAGGTATTATTCCTCCGGAGGCATGACATACAATCTGCATTTCGAAGGCGGAGGCCATGCTCATGTCTCGGCATATCACTATAAAAAGATCAGCGTCGGAGATGAGGTCTATGTGGTTTATTGCGATGGAGAGCCGATAGGCGTTTTTAGGACAGACGAATATATTCTCGCAAATTGAGTACAGGAGATTAATATGAGAGATTACACACTTGGCCGTACAGGCATTACCGTTCCGCAGAATGCATTCGGCGCGCTTCCTATTCAGAGAGTAAGCACGGAAGAGGCCGTTAAGCTTTTAAGAAAAGCATACGACGGCGGCATGAGATTTTTCGATACCGCAAGGGCATATTCAGACAGTGAAGAGAAGGTCGGTCTGGCCTTTGAAGGCATGCGCGATAAGGTCTTTATCTCTTCGAAAACCCAGGCCACAACAAGAGAGAAATTCTGGTCAGATCTTGAGACGTCTTTAAAGCTCCTTAAGACTGATTATCTTGATATTTACCAGCTTCACTGCGCCGCCAGGTGCTATGGCGAGGGCGATGAGCTTTATGAGTGCATGAAGGAAGCCAAAGAGAAGGGCATGATAAAGCACATCGGAATCACTGCTCATAAGATAGGCGTCGCGGAGGATATCATTGCCAGCGGCCTGTATGAGACGCTGCAGTTCCCGTTCTCTTATCTGGCGTCAGACAGGGATATAGCACTTGTTAATAACTGCGCCAAAGCAGGTATGGGCTTTATTGCCATGAAAGGCTTATCAGGCGGCCTTCTTACCAATTCAGAAGCATGCATGGCGTTCATGAGTGAATACGATGCACTCCCGATCTGGGGCGTTCAGAGGGAATCTGAGCTTGATGAGTGGCTCAGCTTTTTCGAACGTGATATAACCATGACTGATGAGATCAGGGCATTTATCGATAATGACCGCAAGGAGCTTTTAGGCGAGTTCTGCAGAGGCTGCGGATACTGCATGCCGTGCACGGTCGACATCACGATCAACCAGTGCGCGAGAATGAGCCAGATGATAAGACGCGCCCCGTCGCAGAACTGGCTTACCGACTTCTGGCAGAATGAGATGATGAAGATAGAGAACTGTGTTGACTGCGGAATCTGCAAAACGAGATGTCCTTATGAATTAGACATTCCGAATCTGTTGAAGAAAAATCTACAGGATTACAAAGAGATACTCGCTGGAAAAGAAGTATAAAGAAAGCCCGGATCACACACGCTCCGGGCTTTTTATGTTTATTCGTTAAGGATTGGGATTCTGACGACAAGCGTTGCATTATCGCCAGTTTGCAAAGATATCTTGACCTTTCTGCCATTCCCTCTAAATTCTATAACGCGCACATGTAATTTATCGGACGGACCATAATCGGAATATACCTCATAGCCTTCTGCCTTATACCTTTCGATAAATCTCTCAAATACTTCTTCCGAGAATTTCGGATCATTAAACATCATTTGTGCTTCAACAGTTGCATACTGACCTATTTCAGTTACCGCTGAGGTGTCCTTGTCATATGGTACAGACACATCAAGAACTATAAAACAACTGTCTGCGTCCGGGATAAGAACAAACTGCCAATAGTAACTGTCGACAACTGATTTGGCTTTGCTTTGGTCACCTGTTAAAACGAATCTCTCGGCATATTCTTCTTTGGTCATGCCGACCTTAACTCTGGTTGTTTTCCATACGTTATCTACGATCTCTTCGGCCGACATACCGTCCATGCCTATATAGATGGAATCTTCGGTTATCTTCTGAGATGTCTTTGTCTCTTCCGATTCTTCAGGTTCTGTATCGGTTATAACGATGTCCTCATCAGAATGGTTTACGCTTCTTTCTGTTTCTTCTATCTTTGTATCCCTCGGTCCGGAAGGTTTCTTGTCGTCCTTCTTTGTGAGAACACCAATGATAATTCCTATTGTTGCTCCGACAGCAACTACGCCGGCAATACTGCCGATCAAGATCTTTGTTTTCATAATATCTGTCCCTTTCTTGACTGCCGTTTTGGCAAGATTTGTTCCGGCTTTTGAAGCCTCTGTTGATGCGGACAGATTGGAAAGCGAAGCCGGGAGAGGTTTAAAAGCAACCTTTTCGGCTTCTTTTGTAAACAATTTGGTTAAGAACGGTATAGCCATACCGTACAGCTTTGTGTCGTTTTCTTCTTCATACTTCTCGACCTCCTTCTTGATCTTTTTCTTGGCAAAATTCAGACGCCACAAAACTGTTCCCTGTGGGATCTTAAGAGCCTCTGCGATCTCTTTAGTGCTCATCTCATCAAAGTAGAACAGGATAAGTGTTCTTCTTACATCGTCAGACAAAACGTTGTTGATGATGTCCATGATGATCTTGCGCGTGTCTTCCGACTCGACGATCGAATCCGGCAGAAAGTCCTCCGGGACTGCTTCGACTGAGTCAAAGAACCCGTCTTCAACGTTGTCCGTCTTCGTCCTTGTGAGACGGTTGAGACACTTGTTGGCAGCATTCTTCTTGAGCCATGCGGTTACTTTGCTCTTATCCTCAATGGAATCGTAAGATTCGATCAATGATACGAAAGTATCCTGTACGATGTCTTCTGCGTCGGCCTCATTTTTGAGAAGTGCCATAGCTGTCCAGTACACCGCTTTGTAGGCTTCGTTGTAGATCTGCTCGAGTTCTTTGTCTGTCATGTTTTTTGCCTCCTTAAGTCCGCATCTGTCTTATAGACACATAAGCGATGCATATTATTGGGTGGTCATGAGAAATTTTTTCTGTTTTTTATAATATCAATTCGAAAACGTCTTTAAAACAATTAAATAAGCTGTTAAGACCCATGTTATAATCGTGTGGGAAAGGAGACGGGCTTTGAAGGAACTGACTGCATTAGGCAAAGAGAAAAAAGCATTTAATAAGGCACCTGTTATTACGTGCCTTTGCTCTGTTCTGATTACTTTGTTTATTCTGTTGCTGTCTTTTATCCTTATGGGCTTTGCTCCGTTCGGCGATCAGGCTCTTCTTTATAAAGACGGACAGCAGCAGATGGTCGATCTTTTCTGCTGGTATAAGGATGTCCTCACAGGCAGGTCTTCGCTGGACTATACGTTCACGAAATATCTGGGAGGAAGCAATTTCGCAGTCTTCTCATATTACCTGTCATCTCCATTCAGTCTTCTGATCGTTTTCTTCGACAAGTCCCAGGCTTCATTATTCATGAATGTCCTTTACCTGCTGAAGACTTTATTTGCTGCGGGCTTTGCAGGCTTTTACCTCTGCAGGAGATTTAAGCCTGATACTTTTCCCAAGTGTTCTGTCACAGCTTTCCTTGCAGCATCCTATGCTTTAAATGTTTACATGATCTCCCAGAGCTCCAACATAATGTGGCTCGACGGAGTCTATATGCTGCCCCTGATCCTTGCAGGAGTCGAGAAACTCGTAAATGAGAAGAAGAGCACGCTCTTTATAATCTCAGCAGGCTTGGGGCTCATCTTCAACTGGTATGTGGGAATAATCAATCTGATGTTTGCAGGTATATGGCTCTTTTTCGAGACAGCGCGGAAAGCAGTCATGCAGAGTCCTTATGAGAATAAGAAGGAACATCCTGTTTTAAGATTATTCGGCGAATCCATCGTAAGGTTCGCAATAGCATGCGTATCAACGCTCCTTATATCTGCAGTTATCCTTCTTCCGACGCTGACGATGCTCTCGGGAAGATCCTATGGCCACTCGGGCCTTGCGATGCTTACGGACTTTTCAGTAATAGGCCTCATACCCAATGTCATCAGCAATTATTCATTCGGCGTCGTAAGCCTTGAGGGAAGTGTAAATCTCTTCGCAGGAAGCCTCGCATTCTTCGGCGTCATTATGCTTTTCTTCTCCGTCTCCAAAAAGCTCAAGGAGAAGATCCTTTATGGAGTCCTGCTGTTATTTACCGTCCTGTCTTTTTACTGGCAGCCGCTGGTGGCTCTTTTCTCGATGCTGAGGGAAGTTGAAGCGTTCTGGTACCGTTATTCCTATGTAGGAAGCTTTGTGCTTATTTATCTTGCGGCTGTATTCTATCTCGAATGTGATCTTAAGAAGATCAGGATATATATTCCGCCGTGCATTGCGGCTGTTTATGTCCTGACAGTTATCTTACTGGCCGACAAGAATTCGCACCCGGTACCGGAAGTTTTATTGACTCTGAAGCTGGCTGATATCTTATCTTTAGGTGTTGACTATTATCTTGTCCCGATCGTTTCTAAGATTGTCTTCCCGGTCATTACAGCTCTTTTCCTGTGCCTCGTTATCGCATCCAAAGAGAAAGATAAATCTGCCGTTAAACTTGGTTCGGGAATACTGGCTTTTATGCTGGTCACGGAACTTGTTTTCAGCCAGCTTGTTCTGGGCCTTATCTATTCGACTAATGACGGACCTTCTATCGGTACCTACACGGATATGGAGACCGAGCTCCTTAACAAGATCGACGATCCATCCTTCTACCGCGTTGTCCAGACGTCATATCACAGTTACTACCATGAGCTCTCGGCTTCATACAGCGAGCCGATGGCGTACGGCTTTAATTCCGTAACTGCTTTTGTATCTGCGCCTGATGAGAACAGTGTATGGTTCTTGGACAGGGCAGGTTATCCCGGCTACTACGATACTATCCCCGTAACCGAATCTGAGAACATCGCGCTCGACAGCATCCTTTCCGTTAAGTATGTTCTTCTTCCTGCAGGAGATAAGAAGTCTGCAGGCCTTCAGAAGATAGGAGGCGTGGAAGGCTTTAAGGATATCTACTTAAATCCTTATGCCGTTCCTTTGGCTTTTGTCATTGATAAGACAGGCTCTTACGAGAGCAGCAAGACTGATCCCGCGTTATATCTTAATGACGTCTATAAGTACCTCTCAGGCGTCGAAAAGGATATCTTTATTCCTGTTGCTTCTGATAAAGTAACTGCTGCATCAGATGAGACAGGCTACACATATCTCATCGATCTGGGCACTGATGACGGCGTCATCGCTTATGCAAATCTCATCACGGATACCGATACCGGTGCAGATCTTTACATGAATGGTGAGAAGCTGACGGCGTATTCCGAAGAGATGGCGCCTGAGATGATCCGTATCCTGCCTGCTGACGGAAAGGCTGAGATAAAGCTCACTTTCAAGGACGCTGAAGGCGGCCACAAGGTTACTGATGCGCTGTTCTACACGGTGGATAAAGATGCTCTTGCTGAGGCTACGGATGCCATTAAGAGCAAAGGAACTTTTAAATCCGATATCCGCGACGGCCACCTGAGATTCGAAGTTACAAATGCATCTTCAGGCACGAGCCTTTTCATGTCGGTGCCTTTCAATAAGGGCTGGACCATTACAAGAAACGGACAGAAGATCAGCTGTGATAATACCTGTGATACTTTCATCACGATCCCTCTCGAAAACGGTGACAACGTGATCGAGATGAACTACCGCGCACCGCACCTTACAGCAGGCATTATTGCTGCTGTAATAGGCATAGTGTTACTTGCGGGAATCACTGTTTTCGAGAACAGGAAAAAGGAAAAGATCAGTAAGTGATCTCCCAGTAGAATTCATCGCGCTTGCAGAAAGCTGCCGTATAATCACCGGTGCCGGGATACAGTTCGGTGCCTTCGTTTTGTGAGACGAACTTGCTGATTGCTTCAGACTTTTTAGATACTTCCTCATCTGTCAGAACGATCTTTTTTACCTTGCTCCAGTCAAGAGAAGTACCCTTGGTGGGGAAGGGATTTGAGAATTCCTTTATAACAGGCTTATTGTCTGAGCCGTAAGTGAGGTGCTCAGGCCAGGTGTCCTCTTCGCCGTGGATAACGGACTCACAAAGCACAGGACGGTAGCCTGCTTCCTTTGAGAGGTTCTGAAGGATCTCTTTTACCATCCTGAAGCCGAATGCGTGATCTGTATGCCATTCGAATTCTGACGTCGTATAGATGCGGTCAGGACGGCAGGCGAGAAGGTAAGTGGAGAGGTCGTTCCTGAGATTTGCGCCAGTGAAGTCAGCAGGATCTCCGGTGTTAAGCGTGTGATAGTCGTAAAGGTTCTGGACCGGGTCACCGTATGTCGAAGTCTTGCCGCTCCTGGACTGGAAGCACTTATCGGGATCTTCTGAAGACAGAAGTGCCTCGAGTGTAAGATCGCCATAACCCAATACAGTGATGTCTGATTTATCCAGGCCAAGTACAGCCAGCGCTTCAACGCTCTCTGCAAGGCGGATCGGAGTAAATTCGGTGCCGTAATAGTCACCTGTGGTAAGGAAAAGTACCTTAACGTCATTGCCTTTTTTAAGCTCCTGCTGGATCGTGCCTGCAAAGGCCAGGATCTCGTCGTCCTGGTGTGGAGCCACGATGAGAGATACCTGCTTCTTTGATTCTTTTACTGATACATCGCTGAATGTGATATTGCCGTCACCAGGGAGGAATCTGAACTTGACTTCGTTCTTTCCAGCTTCAAGGAAGATGGCTTCGTCAACGGTTCCTTCGCCCTTGGGGAAGCTTACTTTCTTATAGAATCTGCCGTTGATAAAAAGGCCGTATGTCGCATCTTCTCCGGCATTCTTATAGGAAGCCTTAAGGTCGAACCTGCCGCTTTCCTTAGCATCGAAGGAATAGACTTCAGAGTGCTCACCGGGCAGGAGGTCTGCATCGTAGTTATATACTTCGACTGAACGGAAACCTGCAGCATTGTCTTCAAAGACTTCAGCCGTATCGAGCATCTCGCCGACGATCGCGCTGCAGTAAGCTCTTCTGTCGTCATTGTCTTCGAAGAATGTGATCTTGCCATATGTCCTGTTGTGTGCGATCTGTCCCTTGTGGGTTGTTCCTTCGGGATAGAACATATAAAGACCGATCATGCCGCCGTTATGGACGTAGCCGTGCTCTGAGACATAACCGTCGATATCAACGGCGCACCTTAAGATATCAGGATAGCCTGCTCCGATAAGGCCGCCCATGAACTGCTCATCTTTAGTGGTGCGGTCTGTGTCGATGCATACCAAAGTCACGTTTGCCTGAACGTTGTCGAAAAGACCGAATCCGTATCCTGCAACACCGCCTACACCGAACATCTTCTCGTGGGCTCTTAAGTAGACATCGCCCTGAACAGCGCAGTTGACGATCTTTGAATTGCCCATATAACCTGCTATCGTTCCTGCAAAGCAGGGCTCATCCGTATCGTATTCGACATAGACAGATGAGAGTGTGAGGTTTGTTATGGTTGCATTTTCTATGACGTCAAAAAGGCCTACGAGCGAAGTCTGATAAGACTTCAGATTGCCGTCGTATGTATCTCTTACTGCACCGCCTTTTTTGGTGAGGCTTAAGTTCTTTATCGCATGACCGTCGCCATCCAAAGTTCCGTTAAATGTGAAAGGAGTCCAGTCTTTGCCAGCCATATCGATGTCGGAGGCGAGGCAGTATTTTCCGTCAGGCTTATTGGCGATGGCTTTGAGATCCTCGTAAGTCGAGATCTTCGTATATGTCAGAAGGACGATCCTGTGGCCGAGATCAAAGAACCCAAACAGCAGAACAATAAGCAGTATAACTGCAGCGGACACTGTGCCTATGAGAAGTATTTGGGTTCTGGAGTTGCTGTTCTTATCTTTTCCCATATTTAAAAGCCTTTATATCTAATACCTTATATCTGACGGAATAAAGAATAGCATTTTTAACAGAAAGTGTCACTTAAAGCCGCAAAGCAGCGCAAGGCTTAGGCAGTGTTAAAGGCCTGCCCTCTTATAAAGGTAGAAAGCATCAGTTCCGACCACAGAATTCAGATCCTTGGTCGTATATTCGCAGGCCTTCACGAGCTCATAGCCTTCAAAACCGTAAGTATGATTTTTCGTGACGATGAAATCAACGCGCTGCTGACTGACAGCTTCCTCCTTGGAGATCCTGGCTTCATCAAAAACAGAATCGATATTAAGGCCGCAGAAATACTTCTCGGTAGGAGCGATTCCGGAGACCATATAGAAGCCCTGATCGAGGAATCCGTAGTTCAGCATCGTCGCGCCGGGATAGTTTTTCGTATATTCAGCGAAAATATACTGCGGCATCTCGTCTTTGCTCCTGAAGATATTCACGGTGGCAAAAGATGAGAAGAATGCCAAGATGGCAAGTCCTGCTGCAAGAGACACTGCGATGAAGAGCTTTGCTTTAAAACGTGAGAAAAAGGCCTCTACGGCTGCAAGGGCAGGCATGGTCAATGCCGCGAGCGCGAAAATATAGTAGAAGCCGATAAAGCTTCCCTGGAAGATGAATACGGTCGTGAACAGGAAAAGCGTCAGATAAGAAATGAGCTCTGCAAAACGCTTCCTTACGATGAAGAAAATAATTGAGATAAGGAGCGTTACAGCGATATATAAGTTATCGGAGAGCTTTAAGTATGTGATTACGAGCGTGTAGGGGATAACACCTGATAAGGGGATGGAATCGCTCACGTTCCTGTAGAGGAAGATATTGTTGTAGAAGTAGGCAGTGTAAAGATCACCCAGAGCATTATTGCATGCAAAATAAACCAGCACGGGCAGTGAAGCAACAATAAATGCTGCAATGAATATAAGGATGAGGGAAAGGAGCTTCTTGAACTGTTTATTTCTTATGGAGAATACGAGGAAGATCAATACCATGCCGAGGAAGAATCCGCACAGGGTATACTTGATCCAGAATGCTGCGGCAGTGGATATGGCAATGAATGCTGTCTCCTTTTTACCGGGCAGTGTCTTATCTTTAAGTGTCTTGAGAAGGATATAAAAAGATATGACATAAAACGGCAGGATCATTTCCTCTGCGCTGTCACCGTAGAAGTAGGATCTTACGGAATAAAGCAGCATCATGGCAGGAACAGAAAGCACATAGAGGCGCTTTGTGACCTCGACATAAAGGCCCGCGATCTTTATCGAATAATAGTGAGTGACCGTGCAGATGATTATCTGGATGAAGAACACTCCGATAAATGTTTTCTGCGATACGAGAGCTGCAAGCGCATGGATGAAATAAAGAAGAGGACCTTTCTGCTCGTAAAGATCCCTGTAAGGGACCTGTCCTCTTAAAATACCGGCACCCATTGTGAAGAAGCAGTTCGGATCTTCCCAATAGTTAAAGGGGTAGAAGGGCGATGAGCACGAGAAGACCAGGATAACGGCCACGGCAACAAGGAAGGAAAACAGTATCCTTCTTAAAAACACTTTCCTGCTGCCTGTATCTGACATAGTTAATCCGACCTCTTTGCAAATTGTACCATTATTATACAAGGATTCGTTTCCCTTAAGAGTGCCGTGTCTGAATGCCCGGCTGATATAATAATGGTATAATCAAACGGCAGACCTCAAAGAATTATGATTAACCTTTAAACATATATTTTCTATGAACACGACCGACACGCTGAAACCTGGCTTTTTGCAAAAAGAGATAAAGATCACAACAAGCAGATTTTTCCTTGCTTCCCTGATCTATCTGACGCTGCCGGTAGTGATCTTTTTTATCGGATATCTCAAGTTCGGCTGGGCAGTGCTTTTCTCATCCCTTACGGTATTTTCCGCATGGTGGGCATGGCATGACCTGTCGAAGAAAAATGCTGGTGAAGTTAAAGAACTCAATGAGAAGTCCGTCACGATCAAGTATTCATATCTGCTGTTCCTGATCCCTGTCGTTCTTTTATTCCTCTATCTGGGCGGAGTCGGCGAATTCTCGTGGTGTGTAGGCGACCACCGTGTGCGCTACGCGATCCTTTACGATCTCATCGAATACAAATGGCCGGTCATCTATGATCTTTCCACTCAGAGCAACCCTGTTGTAGCTGAATCACTGGGCGCAGGCAAAGTCGCATTTGCATATTATTTTGTCTTCTGGATGATCCCCGCATTGTTCGGAAAAGTCTTCGGCCTTATGGCTGCAAGGATCGTTCTCATGATCTGGTCTGCCATAGGATTATGCCTCGTTGCACTGGGCGCAAATCTTCTTTACGGGAAGCAGTCAAGATTCTTATTCCTGGCGCTGATGCTCTTTGCGGGATTTGACGTATTCCCTTACTGGTATAACCAGTTCTCAGGCTTCGGCTCCACATGGGAAGACTGGACATGGCATTTCAGAGTGGTGGGCAATTTCTATCAGATAATGAACGTGTTCCACCAGTCGATACCGGGCTGGATTATCACGATCATGCTGCTTTTGTGCGTAAGATCAAGATGCATAGGACTTCTCGGTTCACTGATGTTCTGTTATTCGCCCTGGGCTGCAATAGGAATCTTCCCTTTGTGCGTTGTTAAGATGTTTACAACAAATAAAGGGCTTAAGGCAAAAGAAGTTCTCAAGAACATATTCACCTTGGGCAACATGATCGCGCCTGTAGTATTTTTCGCATGCTTTGCATCCTTCTATCTGGCAAATTCCAACGCGACATACGACTACGGATTCATCTGGAAATTCTATGAGACATGGTACGGCCTGCTTATCGATTACGCCGCTTATATCGTTTTCGAATTCGGCATCTGGGCATTGCTTATCCATAAGAAGTACAAGAAGGATCCGATGTTCTATGCGGCGATCGCGACGCTCCTTATTATCCCTATCTACAAGATGAGCGGACCTAATGATCTTCTCATGAGAGGTTCGATGGCACCGCTGTTTACTATCGCGCTTTATTCCGTGATGTTCGTTACTGACAGCTTCAATGCGATGATGGAAAAGGGCAACAAGAAGGTAAAACCCAGGCTTATCGTTCTCACATTCCTTGTAGCCGCATATACGAGTCTTAATTTTATTCTGACATCAGTCCTTCTTACGTCGATGATATATGCTAAGATCGAGCCGGAGCAGGACATGACGACGGGCATCGTATCATTCGGCAACATCCGCGATGAGCAGTATCTGGAGATGGTTCAGGTCCAGTTCTATGTTTACGGTTACGAAGACAAAACCTTCTTTAAGGTTTTCGCGAAATAACGGAGAGTTCTGATGGAGAAGAAGCAGAGTCTGATCAAAAAATATGCTGACGTGATCGCCTTGTTCCTGGCGTCGCGCGTCTGCTTTGCCGTAATTCTCCTGATCTCCGGAAAGACTGTCCATGAGCTCGTTTATATGTTCGACAGCGAGCTTTACCGCCAGATAGCAGAGAATGGCTACGACCAGGACTTCCTGACCGCATTCTTCCCCATGATCCCGCTTATCATGCGGTTCCTCACAGGATACGGTCTTATCGTTATCAATCAGATATGCCTTTTCATATCGATGGTGCTCTTGAAAAAGTTCCTTGAAGAGGAAGCGAAAAGTCCGTCTGCAAAACTTATCCTTCTGATCTTTTCATTCTCGCCCGTGGCATATTTCTCGCTCACCGGATATACCGAGAGCATCTTCTTCGTCCTCACACTTGGTGCATTCTATCTATTTGTGAAGAATAAGCTTCCGTGGCTCATGGGAATCCTTCTGGGCCTTTCCGTGTTTACGAGAAATACAGGATCGATCGTGTTTTTCGCACTCTTCATCGGAATGGTTATAAGGTGGTTCAGGAAAGAAACGAAGTTCACAGACATAATACTTGCTTATGTTCCGGCAACTCTCATTAGCGTTCTTTACCCAATCTATCTTCAGGTCAAATTCGGCAACTGGAAGATGTTTGTCGACTGCCAGTATGACAACTGGCTGAAGATCCACTCGAACTTCTTTAATACGTATCTCATCAGCTTCAAGATGATATTCACCAATACTTACGACTACGATATCTACACGCTGACGCTCTTCAGGATCAATGAGATAATCACGATCCTCATGACCATTTTCATGATTTATCTTTGCGTCAAGGAATTCAAGAGACTTAAAAAGCTCGATGCAGTATCTGTCGTATCCGTGCTCGTAATGCTGATGTCTGTTGTGATATTTGCAACGACCATAATGGATCCTGTGTATAATTCTCCCACGAGGAGCTTCTACCGCTACTACGGCGGCATGTTCCCGGCGTTCACCTTGCTTCACGATCTCAATCCGAAGGTAATAAACGCTCTAGTAATAATAACCGCATTCTCGGGCTTAGTGATGTCAGCAATATTCTTCAGGGGAACGTTCTTCTATTGATCCCGCATCAGGGGTCTTTTAATAGCCCAGTTCCTTAAGTTCCTTAACAACATTTACATAGAAAGGAACGATATCGCTTACTTCGTCTTCGTTCGAAGGAGCTTTTCTGGTAAATCTCATTCGCCTCATATCCACCACGTCTGCGTGCGAGATGCCCCTGTGGGTAGTGGATGTGCGGATGCCCCTGAAATCTGCCCAGTGCATGGAATCGGTGGATACCATGCCGTCGTTATCGCCGTCGAATTTACGTACGATCGGATAAGTAATGCAGAATACTGAATCGGAAAAAGATCCCTTGCACTTGAAGCCGTAGCTCTGGCACAGGATGTTGTCAGGCGTGGGGTTATCTATATTGAACTGCTCAGCGGTCTTGGTCGTGAGGATATCGAAGCACGCATAGCTGTCAGGGTGCTTGTCGCCCAGGATCTTATGCCAGACGTCGTTGCCCTTAGCAGCAACCTTGACCATCCACTTGGGAGCCCTCATCAGGAAGTCTACGGTCTTTGAGCCGTGGTGGGGCGTATCGATCGTTGTGATAGACGCGATCTTGTCGCTGTAACCGTGGTTAAAAAGATATCTGGATTCGAGGCCGCCCTTGGAATGCGCTAGAATATTTACCTTCGGAGCGCCCGTGATCTTAAGGATCTCATCAAGGCTCTTAGCGATAATGTCTGCGTTACCTTCGACAGAACCTACAGCATCCTGGTGACCGAAGAAGACGTTTGCGCCTTGAGATTCCAGAGCCTTCGGGATCCTGCCCCAATAGCACAGATGCTTTCTGTCGCGGAATCCCATTCCGTGAACCAATAATAATGGATACTTCAAACAGCATTCGTTATTCATATAAATCTCTCCCATTAGGTTTCCGGCCTATATGGGGAGTATAACGCGGTATTATACAATGTTCAATACTGAATTTTATTTAACAGCGCTTTTCCTTGATATTGCCACAACTTTGAGGGCCAGGAATGCAATTACCAGACCGATCGTTGTTACTGTAAAGCTTACTATCAGCATGAAGTGGGGACCCTTGATATCAAGGAGTCTGCCGCAGATAAGGCTTGAGAAGACGCCGCCAAGAGTAATGGAGACATTGATATAAGCCTGGCCTTTGACCTGGTCTAATCTCTCCATTGTCTGATTTACAAAATAAGCGCCGGCGGGGATGAAGACCGCATAAGCGAACATCTGCATGGCCTGGCTTATGTAGACGACGATCATGTTGGGGGCAATTAGCATAAGGAGAGTCTTGATAAGGAATGCCACGCCTGAGATCAGGAGCAGGTTCCTGACGGATATCTTCTTAATGATCTTGTCGATAAGAGCCATCGTCGGGAGCTCTAAGAGCGCTGCGCAGCTTACAGCGATACCCATCTGCGCTTCAGTGCCGCCAAGAGGTGAGATTATCTGGATCATGTAATCGTTGATAGCGTTGTGTGCGAAGAAAAAGCATACTGCCGCAGCCACGAAAAGCATGAACCCGGGATAGGTCTTTATAAAGCCGATGAGGTTATTATGGGCGACTTCATTTTCCGTGGGAGCAGGGGCGTTTACTGCGGGCTTCTTGAAGAAATAGAGCACGATGAGGGCGATCACAAGGAAGATGATATCCAGGATCATGAGAATGTTTACGCCAAAACGGCCGATAGCTCTTCCCGTGAAGAAAGATGTGACGGCAAATCCTGCCGAGCCGAGGCCTCTTGCAAGACCGTAGTAGATATGGCATCCTGCCGCCTCATATTCGAAATACATAGCCGTAATGACCGGCTGGTATACCATTTGCACCATATATATCAGCGCGAAAATAATGAATATAACAACAATTCCGTTCTTGATCACGAGCAGGAGAACAGAGCCCAGGAGAAGGAGCGCCGTAGACGCCATGGAGACATTGCGGTTTGTAAGCTTGCCCTGCTTGTCGATAAGGCCTGCAACTATCGGCTGGAAAATGACTGACAGGATATTTGCCAGAGCAAGAGTAATGCCGATAAGAGTGTTGGAGAAGCCCTTTTCGAGCAGGAAAACGGACGCATACGCATGAATGCCGCTGTATACGGCAAAGTATGTAGCGTTGATGATGATATATCTTAATGTCCAGAATTTTCTAGGAGCTGTCATAGGTAACCGCCGTCTTTGATTTGGCTCATTATACTATGTGTTTCCGGGGATTTTCTTAATTAGATCTAAAATGCTAACATATACAACATAAATGTCCTGAATGGTGTAATGGAGATAAACAATGAGCAAATCAGGTAAAAGCATAGTAAACGTCGTATTATTCGAACCGGAGATACCGCAGAACACCGGCAATATCATGCGCACCTGTGTAGCTACCGGAGCCACGCTTCACATCATCGGTCCCGTCGGTTTTGATATCGAGAATCCTGAATTCAGAAGGGCGTCCACCAACCACATAACGTGGGCTGATTATACGCTCTACGACTCATGGCAGGACTTTGCTGACAAGAACGACGGCGAGTATTTCTTCATGACCCGTTACGGTAAGGTGCCGCCTTCAGATATCGATTTTAAAAAGGCATCGGAGAATTCGGAGATCTATCTGATCTTCGGCAAGGAGAGCACAGGAATTCCGGGTGAGATCTTAAGGGCAAATCTTGACAGGTGCTTCAGGATCCCCATGGCAGCTGACTGCAGATGTCTTAATGTCTCCAACGCAGCGGCAGTCGCTATCTACGAAGTTTTAAGACAGCTTAACTATCCCGGCCTCTCGTTCAAAGAAGAACAGAAGGGCGAGGACTTTCTTGAAGAAAACTATTCCTACGACGAGACTCTGAGAAGGAAGCGCAAATAAGCTTTTTTATCAGGAATCGGTTGCCAGGATATAGGCAAAGAATAAGATTCCCAGGAGAATACCCAGAACCGAAGTAACAAGGCCTGCTATAGCTCTGCCTTTTCCTTCCGCATTTTTCTTGGCAAGTCCGATACAGGAAAGTACGGTTCCGACAACTCCCGGAACGAAATTAAAGATCATCAGCCAGAACAGGGAAATAGTAACGATTCCGAATATCATACCTATAGTGGCAATTGTGTTCTTCTGCGGGCGGTCGAAAGGTGTGACTGCCACACCGCCCTGCATATATGCGGGCTGCTGGTAAATGGGCTGGACCGGCTGCTGGTACAGAGGACTCTGATAAACAGGCTGGACAGGCTGCGGATAAACAGGCTCAACCGGCTGTGCAGGAGACTGGACTATCGGCTGGACAACTGGACCGGGTGCAGGTTCAGGACCGGGTGCCGGAGCAGGTGCAGAAGCGGGAGCTGAAGCTGAAGCTGGAGCAGGAGCACCGCAGTTGGAGCAAAAAGACTCACCATTCTGAATAAAAGAACCACATTGTTCGCAATACATATAATCTACCCCCAAAACAAATTTGTTTTATCAATTGTTGATTGTATCACACAAAAAAACTGCCCGCATTTAATTTGCGGGCAGAAATATTTCGTTTATCAAAAAAACTTAGAAATCCACTCTGTATCCGTCGATATGAAGGACGCCTGATACATAGCCGTCATCCGTATTAACGAAGTCGCCGTCGATAAGGAAGCTGTTGGCGTCGTTATCGGAATAGTTCGTATCGTAAAGCGTCTCAAGAGCTTCGTTCCACTGCTTCTCAAACTCTCTGCCTACCAAAGTCCAGAATGTTTCCTGGATTACGATGCCGAAGATAAGTCCGAGAACAGAAAGAATGAGACCTGCTATTGCTTTACCCTTACCGCTGGCATTTTTCTTTGCTACGCCGATGATGGAGAAGATCAGTCCGAAGAGAGCAAAGCCCCAGAATAAGCCGGGGATCCAGCAGAAAACCATAGTAAGGATACCGAATACGAGACCTGCGGTAGCAGGACCATTGCCGCGCTTAACGGGAGCAGCAGGTGCCTGCTGGTATAAGGGCTGCTGATATACGGGCTGCTGGTAAACAGGCTGAACGGGCTGTGCAACGGGCTGGTAAACGGGCTGTACAGGCTGAGCGACAGGCTGCTGATATACAGGCTGGACCGGCTGAGCTGCAGGAGCGGGAGCTGCCGCTGCTACAGGTGCTGCTACAACAGGTGCAGGTGCTACTGGTGCAGGTGCTACGGGAGCTGCTGCGGGTGCTGCCTGTGAGGGCTGAGCCTGGGGTCTTGTAACAGGAGTTCCGCAATTGGAACAGAATGAATGACCATCAGGAATTAAAGAACCACATGATTCACAAAACATAAATCTACCCCTCCTTTTTGATTACAAAACTTTTTGTAAGAATGCCTTAAGACGCTCGTTCTGAGGATTTGTGAAGATCTGCTCAGGAGTGTTCTCTTCGATGATTTTACCACAGTCCATGAATATGACGCGAGTACCGACTTCTCTTGCGAAGCCCATTTCGTGCGTGACACAGACCATGGTCATTCCTGCTTTTGCAAGGTGCTTCATAACATCAAGAACCTCGCCGACCATCTCAGGGTCAAGAGCACTTGTGGGCTCATCGAAAAGCATTACATCAGGATCCATCGCGAGAGCTCTGACGATAGCGATCCTCTGTTTCTGACCGCCTGAGAGCTGTGAAGGATATGCGCCTGCACGGTCAGCAAGACCGACTCTCTCCAGAAGAGAAATTGCCTTCTTCTCTGCGTCTTCCTTTGAAAGACCATGAAGCTTCATAGGCGCAATAGTCATGTTGCGGAGGATCGTAAGGTGAGGGAAGAGGTTGAAGTGCTGGAACACCATGCCCATCTTCTGTCTTAACTTGTTGATGTCTGTCGAAGGGGACATGATGTCCTTGTCTTCGAAAGTGATCGTGCCGCCAGTGGGGCGCTCGAGCAGATTAAGGGATCTTAAGAAGGTCGATTTACCGGAACCTGAAGGTCCGATGACTACGACTACCTCGCCCTTTTTGATATCGGTGGTAACGCCGTCTAAAGCCTTTACCTCACCGTCGTTATAGTATTTCTTAAGATCCTTGACGGAAATGATTACATTATTATCAGCGCTCACTGTTCTTAAGCCTCCTTTCGAGCAACGATACAAGCCAGCTGAAGAACATTACGATGACAAGATAGATGATCGCAACAGCAATAAGCGGCATGAACGCGGAATAGGTTCTCGATCTGATGATGTCTCCGCCCTTTGTGAGCTCCTGGAGTCCTACATAACCTGATACTGAAGTCTCCTTGATAAGGACGATGAATTCGTTTGCGAGTGCGGGAAGAACGGTCTTAAATGCCTGGGGGATGATGATGAACGCCATCGTTCTTACATAGCCGAAGCCCAGTGAACGTCCTGCTTCGAACTGTCCCTTGTCGATGCTCATGATTCCGCCTCTGATGATCTCGGCAACGTAAGCACCGGAGTTAATGCCGAATGCGAGAACTGCAACCAGGATCTTATTGTTGGATGAAGCGAAAATTACGAAGTAGATGATCATGAGCTGAACTACTACAGGGGTTCCTCTGATGACCGTAAGATATACGCCGCAGAGTTTATAGAAGAAATAGAGAATACCCTTGCTAAAGCCCCTGAGTTCTTCTTTCTGTGTGTCATAAGAAGATCTGACGAGAGCTACGATGACGCCTAATACGATACCAAGAAGGACTGCGAAGAAGGTAACTTCAAAAGTGACGCCAAGACCTTTGACGATATACATATAACGGTTGTCGGTGATGAAGTTGTTCTCGAAGTCTGAATAGAACGCCGAAGCATAGAAAGCCTCACGGGCAGGAATGAACCAGGACGGCACATTCGATACAGGTGCGATCAGAAGATATAATGCTGCGGCGATGATAACGAGCAGTACGGCTGCGATTATCAGCGGTATCTTATACGATTTCTTCTTGGACATTTGATTTTCCTCAATTGTAAATTGTTGATCCGTTAGAAAAACATCTTTTATTATAAATACAGAAAGAGCGGAAATACAGACCATATTTCCGCTCTTTTTGATTGTTTTGTTACGAAACTTTAAGTAATCGTGATTACTTGTTTGCTGCAGCAACGAATGCCTTAGCAGGCTCGTTGTCGATAACTACTGCATCGATCTTGCCGGACTGGAGAGCGATTACAGCATCGTTACCCTTTGCGAAACGCTCAACTCTGTCTTCACCTACGCCGCCGTCTTCAACAGAAGAAGACATGTAGATGTCGCCTGTTGTACCTGTCTGAACGCCAACCTTGTAGTTGCCTGCAAGAAGCTTATCTACGTCTGTGATCTCAGAACCTTCAACAACGATAACGGACTGAACGCCTGTAGCATAAGGTGTGGAGAAGTTAACGGACTTAAGTCTGTCTTCTGTAACTGTCATGCCTGCGCATCCGATGTCGTACTTGCCTGCCTGAACGCCTGCGATGATGGAATCGAACTCAACGTCCTCGATAACGAGCTCAAGACCGAGCTTGTCAGCTACTGCCTTAGCGATCTCAGGGTCGATACCTACAATGTTGTCGCCTTCGTGATACTCATAGGGCTGGAAGAAAGCATTTGTAGCCATAATGAGCTTGCCTGCTTCAATAGTTGTGAATTCAGGATAATCGCCCTTAACGGATTCCTTCTTCTCAACTGTCTTGCCGGAAGGAATGTACTTCTCAATGATGGAAGGGATTGTGCCGTCATCTGTAAGTTCCTTAAGTGCCTGATCAATAGCGTTCTTGAGGCCTTCGTTCTCCTTGTTGATAGCCATAGCGTAATCTTCTACTGCATAAGCTGTATCAAGGATCTTAAGGTTCTTCTTAGCCTGGCCGCAGGATGTCATTCCGAGCAAAAGTGCTGCGGAAAGGAAAGCTGCAGCGATTTTGTTAATTGTCTTCATAACAATCTCCTTTGTAATAGTTTGGATAACGGTATCTTACGCTATGAACGGGTGCAAGGTATATGCACAAAAACTCCGAAAATTTGTGTATTTTTCGTTTGCTCATTGGTGTTTTTCTGAATATAATAATTTTAGAATATAAAAGGTCTTGGGGAGGATCTATGAAGAGGGTATTAATTCTCGGTTGCAATGAATTAACAAAGCGTTTGCTCATTGAACTTTGCAAATACCAGTCATATGTTTCGGGCATCTGTCTTGCTTCCCGCAACAAGGAAGATTGTGATGAGCTCAGAGAGCTTGCTTTAAGCATGGGCGTCAGAGTCACAACTGCAGGAATTGATATGAATAATGTTGAGGGCGCCATGATGATGGTAAGGATCTTTGCACCTGATATGGTCGTAAATCTCCTGCCGCCTGAACTTGCACTTTCAGCTATGGATCTTGCGATCAAGGCAAAAGCTGATTATATCGACGCAGCACTTTACGGCGTACCGGATTTTCCGTCACCGATCTCACTTCTTTCTAAGCAGTTCGAGAAGTTTAAGGAATTCCAGAACAGCTGCAATACCGCTGTCTGCGGTGCCGGCCTGGTTCCGGGTGTTGCCAATACGATCATAAGACATGCCGGCCTTTACCATTTCGAAAAGATCAACAGCATCGATATCATTTCCGTTTCCGGCGAGCAGAAGGAATCCCCTAAGGGCAAGAAGAAGGATATCGATGAGAATCTTTATTCAGAGGACATCAAGCCTCCGCTCATCCCGATAAAGAAAGCAACCAACGACAAGAAGGTCTTCTATATCGATAAGGGCAAGGTTGTGGAAGCAGATCCTCTTTCCATCGAAGGAAAGTCTGACGGCGGAAGCAAAGTATATCTTTCATCCAGCCCGATGCTTACGGATCTTCTCAAGGAATTCCCTGACGCGATCAGCGTAAGGTATTTCAAGCTTGGAAAGAAACCTCCGAAGGAACATATTCCTCCTCAGAAGAAGATCGATTTCCTGAAGGAGATGGGACTCTTATCCACAGTGCCCGTTAAGGTCAATAATGTTGAGGTCGCTCCGATCGACCTTATTGCAGCCATGCTTCCGAAGCAGGCTGACCTTGAGATTGAGAAGGACGAGGATGAGAAGGCTAAGGGAATGGCTTCATTCGAGATCTACATCACCGGACAGGGCAAGAGGGAAGGCAAGGAAGTCACCAAGTCCTATGTCATCAAGGGCGATAACGATGAGTGCTATGAGAAGAACTATAACAATGCCTTTGAATATCTGAAGGGTTCAGCTCTTATTGCCGGCGTTAAGCTCATGTGCAAGGACAAGTGGAAGAAGCCGGGTGTATTTACCCCTGCTGCTTTTGACTGCAATTCGTATTATGAGGCCTTTGTAATGGAAGGCATTGAAATAAAAGAGGGAGAGGGCAAGCGATTCAATTAAGAGCTTAACCTCACCTCGCAGACCAAGGAGAAGTAAATGGCAGAAAACAGTTTTTGGAAAGATTTAGAGATAAACGACAGCCTCGTAATCGATACGATCAAAAGAGACGGAAAGGACACCATTTATTTCAAGGATAAAGATTCAAGATTCATTTGGAATAACAAGATGCATGCAATGCAGTTCGGCATCGAAGATCCGAACGAACTTATCGGTAAGACTGACAGGGATTTCTTCCCCGCTGAATTCGCAGACAAAGCAAGAGCATTAGAATTAAAGATCATGAGCACCGGCGAGCCTGTCCTTAATTTTGAGGAAGCGCTTCCGATCGATGAAGATACCATCAAGTACTACAGCGCATCCAAATATCCTCTCTACGACAAGAATAATAAGGTCGTGGGAACATGGGGCATCAGCCGTGATATCACAGAGCAGAAGAAGCTCGAATTAGAGCTCGAGCGTTCCTACCATAAAATGGAACTCTTGGCACGTGTCGATGACTTAAGCGGACTTTACAACAGACGTTATTTCTACGAGACACTCGAAAAGTATGCGAGCCTCTATGAGAAGAGATCTGACGGAAGCACATTCGCACTTGTGGTGATCGACGTCGATGACATGACTCACGTAAATGACCAGAACGGCCAGCAGAACGGCGATATCGTCTTAAGAAGCATAGCTGAATCCTGCATGTCAAATGTAAGAACAGAAGACACATGCTTCCGTACAGGCGGTGACGAATTTGCGATCGTACTTCTCGACACTGAGAAGATCGCTGCGATCGGCATGGCTAAAAAGCTCGTTGAGCATATCGCAAGCGAGCCTGTGATCCTTGACGGCAGAAGAGAAACAATAACTATCTCAGCTGGTCTTGCAATGTTCGACAATACAGAACCTGATCTGTCCGGCCTCCTGTCCAGAGCTGAAAGAAAACTCAACAAGTCCAAGAGGGAAGGAAAGAACAAGGTATCGTTCTGATTCCAAGTCAATCACGATAATTAATTACGGGCCGGGAGATATCCCGGCCTTGCTTTTTGTGAGGTGTGGTACGGAAGAACAGTTGTATGAAGCAAGGCCGGATAGTCCCTTTACGGAGAAAAAACGGATTATGGGTTTGCTGTCTTTGGTCGGTTTATGCGGCACCCTTATCCTTTAAATTAATCTGGCGGTTATCAATATTAGTACGGGCATATATCCTGGAAGGATTATTTACACGCTTGATGGGAGTGACACGTACGGAGGAAGGTCTGCCGGTCCTTACAGTCCTTGAGAGGGTAGCTCTGGTTGCATTCCTTCTCGGAGCGGAAGCTTCTGCGAGTTCGTCATCAATATCTCTCCAGTAATCGATGCATGATGTGGCTGCCTTAATGGTTACGAGGATGAAAAAGAAGAAGATCAGCATATCCAACGGTGACATAATTAATACCTCCAAAAAGATCGTATGTTCTTTACTGGAGGTACTATATCACGGTTTGTGTTCTAATAATGGGACTAAAACGCTGTTTCAGCCAAAAACGAACAAAATTTTGTTTTGTTCAGTTTCCGAGTTTGGAAGCACCGATCCTGTCCGCGCCGTTAGCTATCATTTCCCTGGCTGCATACTCAGTTCTGATGCCGCCTGCAGCTTTGATCCTGACGCCCGGATTCACATTATTCTTCATGAGAACGATGTCTTCGACCTTGGCGCCCGCGCTTCCGAAACCTGTTGAAGTCTTAATGAAATCAGCCTTCGCATCGCTTACGATCCTGCAAAGACGCACTTTCTCATCTTCCGTGAGATCACAGGTCTCAATGATCACCTTAAGAATAGCTCCCTTGGCGTGAACAGCTTCAGCGATGAGCCTGATCTCTTCATATACTTCATCGAATCTTCCGGACTTGACGAAGTTGATATTAATAACCATATCGATCTCGGAAGCTCCGTTATCGCAGGCTTCGCTTGCTTCGAAGACCTTGGTGGCGGTCGTCGAATAACCGTTGGGGAATCCTATTACCGTACATACCGCGACTCTTCCTTGGGAAAAGCGCACAGCGTCTTTAACAAAGCAGGGCTGGATGCAGACAGATGCCGTCTTAAGGGAAACAGCTCTCTCGATCAGGTCTTTAATGTCATCTTCTGTCGCAACCGTCTTGAGGTTCGTAAGGTCGACATAGCTCATGATGTTCCCGGGATCCGGCTTGTTTGTATTTGCAGCGGGTGCAAAGTCATGCTCATAAGTTCTGGACATCAGTGAAGAAAGAACGATTCCGGCTATATTGTTGAAGCCTGTAAGTTCGCCCATATTGCAGGGAGTCCTGTATCCTGCACCGTAGATCAGGAGCGGGATGCACTCTCTTGAATGGTCTGTTGAGGATGTCGAAGGATCGCAGCCGTGATCGGCAGTAATGACGAGGAGATCGTCTTCTCTGAGTTTGCCGAGGATCGTGGCCAGTGCATCGTCAAATTCATGCATGGCGGTATTGTAGCCTTCGATATCATTCCTGTGGCCGTACTTCATGTCGAAGTCGACAAGATTTATAAAGCACAGACCGTTAAAGTCACGGTCCATCATCTCTATGGTCTTGTTGATGCCGTCTGTGTTGCCCTTGGTGGGATTGGATTCCGTAAGGCCCCTGCCTGCAAAGAGGTCAAAGATCTTGCCGACGGATATTACGTCATAGCCTTCGCTCTTTAAAAGGTCCAGCATAGTGGATGAAGGAGCTGCAAGAGAGAAATCGTGGCGGTTAGCGGTTCTCGTAAAGCTGCCGGGCTCTCCGACAAAGGGTCTTGCGATTACTCTACCGACAGCGTGATCGCCGCTCATTACTTCACGTGCCTTCTTACAGACATCGTAGAGCTCTTCCAAAGGGACAATTTCCTCATGAGCTGCGATCTGGAGAACGCTGTCAGCTGATGTATAGATAATGAGCTTGCCGGTCTTCATGTGCTCTTCGCCGTAATCGCGGATGACATCAGTGCCGCTGTAAGGCTTATTGCAGAGGAATTCCTTGCCCGTTGCCTTTTCGAGCGCGCGCATGACATCTTCGGGGAAGCCGTCCGGATAAGTGGGCTGGGCCTTGTCAGAGATGATCCCTGCAATCTCCCAGTGTCCTATAGTGGAATCCTTGCCTGCGGATACTTCGCGGACTCTGGCGTAAGAACCGATGGGGGAAGGAATGAAGTCCTGGGCGTCTTTATATGCTTTTATGCGGGGATCGTCTTCGCCGTCGATCGCGAGAAGTCCCATTTTCGCAAGATTCGGGAAAGCATCGTTGGAGTATGAGAGCACTGCTGCCAGTGTGTTGCTGCCTTCATCTCCGAATTTTGCGGCATCAGGTGCGCCGCCGATACCAAAACTGTCCAGAACTATAAGAAAAACACGTTTAGCCATATTAGTCTCCATATATCAGATATATAATTTCAATGAATATTATAAAACAACTCAACTGACCACATCGCCTTCAAGATAGAAGGTCGGATCATGACGGTCGTCTACGCCTGTTATGAGAAAAGTTACGGTCTGCCCCTTTACTACATCTGTTCCGGAACCTTCGTTGGGACATACATAGACTGTTGCCGACCACACATCGCTGCTGCGAATATAGATCGTATTGCCAGCACCGGGGGCTTTGTCGAAATCCATGGTAGCCGTAACGGAAACAGTCTTGCCGATTACATCGCGCCCGTTCTTATAAGCCGCGATAACTTTGATCGGACTGTCATAATCCGTATCAGATCCGCACCCAGAGACAGAAGCTGTGAGCGTGAGGAGCATGGTGATTACCAGAATTAAAGACAGAACTTTACGCATAATGAACACTCCATATTCTGATGTAATATTATCATAATCCGATTTCTGTGATATAGTTGGCGGGATATATTGAAATGAGTTGGTGGATATGAGCGAAGAGATAACATTTGCAGATCTGGACCTGTCACCTGAGGTGATGGACTCGCTGAAGAAGATGGGCGTTAAAAGGCCCACGACCATTCAGCAGAAGGCCATTCCCCTCATGATGGACAACATAAGCGTAATAGCAAAAGCGCCTACCGGAACGGGTAAGACGTTTGCCTTTGGCATCCCGATATTAGAATACCTTAATCTTGATTCCAAGTTCGTTCAGGCCTTGATCTTATGCCCGACAAGAGAACTTGCGCTGCAGATCACGACAGAACTTAAGAGCCTTGCAAAATATATTAAGGGATTCAGGGTTACTGCCCTTATCGGAGGACAGAGCATGCGCCTTCAGACCGAGAGGGTCCAGAAGAATCCCCAGGTCATAGTAGCGACACCAGGCCGTCTTATCGATATGGTCGGAAGAAAGCTCGTTGATATCTCGCAGATCTATACGCTCGTCCTGGATGAAGCCGATGAGATGCTGAAGATGGGCTTTATTAATGATATTAGAAAAGTAATGGCACTCACTCCGAAGGATAAGCAGATCGCTTTATTCTCCGCCACGATGCCCAGAGAGATCCAGAACATCACATGGGAATTCATGTCAGATGCTGCTGAGATCGATGTCATGCCCAAGGCTGAAGACCATCCTGATATCGACCAGTATATTGTCGAATGTCCTGAAAAGGATAAGCTTTCTGCGATCATCAGGATCATGGCAAAAGAAGACTTAAGGAAAACGATCGTCTTCTGCAATACGAAGAACACGACTTCAAAGGTCGGCGAGATGCTTACCCACGCAGGCGTATCCGCAAGAGTCCTTCACGGCGATATCGGCCAGGGCACCAGAAACAAAGTCATGGACCAGTACAGGGCAGACAAGTTCGACGTGCTCGTTGCGACAGACGTTGTGGCAAGAGGCATCGACGTTGACGATATCGAAGCGATATTTAATTACGACATTCCGAAAGAGAACGAACTCTACCTTCACAGGATCGGCCGTACCGCGCGTGCAGGCAAGTCAGGAAAGGCTTTCTCGCTCGTTGCATATCTGGACCGTCCCAGAATGGAAGAGATAATCAGGTATACGAAGACAGATCCCAAGCCTTACGAGATCTGACAGGCTATATCTTCAAATCATGTGAATCAGCTCTGTACCTTGCGGGGCTTTTTTATTATTCCCTTATAAGTTGTAGGCGTAAGGAATACGATGAGCGGCATGAGCTCGAGTCTTCCTGCGAGCATATCGAAAATAAACACCCATTTCGAGATCCCGGAGAAGAAACTGTAGTTCTGGGTAGGTCCTACAAGTGAAAGTCCGGGTCCGATGTTATTGAATGTCGCTGCTACAGAAGAGAAGACAGTAACGAGATCGTGGCCTTCGAAGGATACGATGAACATCGATGTTGCGAAGATGATCAGGTAGATGAAGAAGTAAAGCGCAACGGAATGGATGACTTCACTGTCAACCGTCTTGCCGTCTACATGGATCTTCTTAACTGTCTTGGGATGGATATAAGACTGGATCTCCCTTTTTACGGACTTGAACATGATCTGGAATCTTGCGACCTTGATACCGCCGCCTGTAGAACTTGCGCAGGCGCCGAGGATCATGAGGCCGAGCAAAAGGAACTTTGCGACAGAAGGCCAGAGGTCAAAATCCGTTGTGGCAAAACCTGTCGTCGTGATGATGGTTGCCACCTGGAAGAAAGAATGTCTCAATGCTTCACCAAAGCTTCCGTAAAGGCCCGTTACAGAGAAGCAGATGATAGCAGTGACTATGGCGATAACGGCAAGATAGACTTTGATCTCGCTCATCTTAAACGCCTTGGTAATCTGCTTTGTCGTTAAGTAATAATAGAAATTGAAGTTCATTCCGAACAGGATCATGAACACGGCGACTATTACCTGGATGTGCGGAGCATAAGAAGCAAAGCTGTCGTTTCTTACACCGAAACCACCCGTACCTGCCGTACCGAACGACGAACAGATACTGTCGAATAAAGGCATGCCGCTTACCGCAAGGACCACGATCTCAGTGACAGTCATCGCAAGATAAATGAGATAGAGCATCTTGGCCGTGGATCTTACTTTCGGAACGATCTTGCCTACTGAAGGACCGGGGCTCTCTGCTCTCATGAGGTTCATGTTGGAACCGCCCGTCATAGGCACTACTGCAAGAAGGAAAACGAGAACGCCCATACCGCCGATCCAGTGGGTCAGTGAACGCCACATGAGCGAAGTATGGGACATTGCTTCAACATTGGTTAAGATGCTCGCACCTGTTGTGGAGAAGCCCGATGCTGTCTCGAACATTGCATCCGTAAATGAAGGGATCTCTCCCGTGAGTATGAACGGGATGCATCCGCAGATACTTAATACGACCCAGGAAAGTGCGGTGGCGATACAGCCGTCTTTGATAAAGATGGTCATGTTCTTAGGCTTTTTAAATGAGATGAGGTAGCCTAAAGTCACATAGGCTACTGCACAGGCCAGATAATAAACGGTCTCGCTCTCACCATAGATCCAGCCGCAGCCGATCGGCAAAAGCATAAGAACGCCTTCGATCAGCAGGACTTTTCCCAGGATGTAAATGAGCATCTTTATGTTCATCTGAGAATATCCGTAAGGGCTGTATAGCCTTTATTTTTTGTAACGATCATGACGCTGTCGCCGACTTCTATGGAGTCGCTGCCCGTAGGGATGATGATCTTGCCCGAGCGGTTGATGAACGCGAGGAGCGTATTGGCTCTGAGCTTAAGGTCCTTAAGCTGTATGCCGGTAGCTTCGGATTTCTCCATTACCTTGAACTCGATTGCTTCCGCTCTCTCGTCGAAAAGGTGATACATTACTTCGACGTTGCTTCCGATGGAAGCCTGCTTGGCACGTGCATAAGTAATGATAGCCTCAGCCGTGATCTGCTTGGGATAGATAACGCTTCCCAGATCAAGGCGGTTGATAACGTCAGTAAAACTGATCTTGTTGATCTTGGTTACGGACTTGATGCCTTTTGAGATCTGCCTTGCGAAAAGCGAGAGCATGATGTTCTCTTCGTCGATGCCTGTCATAGCGACAACGGAATCGACATCCCTGATGCCTGTTTCTTCAAGGAGGGATTCATTGATACCGTCTCCGTTGATGATGGTGGCCTTGGGAAGTAGCTCGCTTAACTCGTCGCAGCGCTTCGCATCCTTCTCGATGATCTTTACATCGATACCGGTCTTTATAAGCTGGTCGGCAAGATAGAATGCGGATTTGCCGCCGCCGATCATGATCGTGCTCCTTACGGAGTTTGTCTTAAATCCGATGGACTTAAGGAATGAGTGACATTCTTTTCGTGTTGCAACGAAAGAGATGATGTCGCCAGCGGAAAGCTCGAATGCACCGTTAGGGATAGTTACCTCATCGCCGCGCTCAACGCCTACGATAAGGATGCCGTTAGTGATGTTGCTTCCCAGATATGCAACGGTCTTGCCGTCCAAGATATTTCCTTCAGGGATCTTGATCTTAACGATCTCAGCACTGCCGTGCGCGAAAGAGTTGATCGAGAGCGCTGCAGGGAGGAAGAGGATACGTGCTGCCTCAACGGCTGCCTCGTATTCCGGATTGATGATCATTTCGAGACTTAGCTTGGACCTCAGGTAAGGGATCTCCTTGCCGTAGTCAGGATTTCTTACGCGGGCGATCGTGGCAAGGTTCCTGTTGAACTGCTTTGCGATCGTGCAGCAAAGGAGGTTAAGCTCATCTGATTCGGTAACGGAGATGAAGAGATCGGCAGATGCAACACCTGCCTCTTCAAGAACTCCGTGGCTCGCACCGTTTCCGATGATACCCATGCAGTCGCACAGGTTTGCAAGCTCTGTAAGACGGTTTACGTTCTTGTCGATGATGACAAGGTCGTGACCCTCTTCTGCGAGTCTGTTAACGAGTGTATCGCCGACTTTACCGGCACCTACTACGATGATCTTTAATCCTCTTTTACTCATAGCACTTAAATCCCGAATAACTCTTTGACTGCGTCTTTCTTTACTTCAGAACCGATAACGACGATCTTGCCTGTTACGTCTGAAGCGCCTGTTCTGACTTCTGCCTCTTCAGGTACGAAATCGAAATGGATCCATGATCCGTCTTCGCCGGCAACGATACCCTTTGAACGGAGGATCATGCCGTACTTTTCTGTATCATCCAATGCCTTGAGGGCATCTTCGATCTGAGCCTTTGTGAACTTCTTTGATGTCTCGAATCCGATGGAATCGAAGATCTCATCTGCATGATGATGGTGATGATGCTCGTGGTCATGATCGTGATGGTGATGGTGCTCATGCTCGTCGTGGTCATCATCATCGTGATCGTGGTGGTGGTGATGATGCTCGTGCTCGTCGTCATCATCGTCGTCGTCATCGTGGTGATGGTGATGTCTGCACTCTTCGCAGTCACAGTCCTCGCCGTGCTCGTGATGATGGTGAGCGTGCTCCAGTTCGTGCTGTTCAGCTTCAAGGAGCGCTGCAGCCATGTCTGCCGCAGTAAGAGGCTCTTCGATAGCCTTAAGGATCTGTACTCCGGAGAGGTCATCCCAGGGTGTGGTGATGATCTGTGTGTGATCGTTGATCTCACGGATGAGAGCTACTGCCTGGTCGAGCTTTTCCTGAGCGATATTGCCTGTACGGCTCAAAATGATCGTTCCAGCATACTTGATCTGGTTCTCATAGAACTCCTTGAAGTTCTTGAGGTAGATGCGGCACTTGGAAGCGTCGATAACTGTAACTGTTCCACAGATCTCTGTTCCTTCGACGCGCTTAACGGCAGCAACTACGTCGGAGAGCTTGCCTACGCCGGAAGGTTCGATGAGGATCCTGTCGGGAGCGAACTGGTCGATTACGTCCTTCAGAGCTGTGCCGAAGTCGCCGACAAGGCTGCAGCAGATACAGCCTGAGTTCATCTCTGTGATGTTGATGCCGGATTCCTTGAGGAAGCCGCCGTCGATGCCGATCTGACCGAACTCGTTCTCGATGAGCACGATCTTCTGACCGTTGTATCCGTCAGAAATGAGCTTCTTGATCAGTGTTGTTTTGCCTGCTCCCAGAAATCCTGAGAAGATGTCTACTTTTGTCATTTAAAATGCCTCTTTTCTATTTGTCAGTTGAAATAAATAACTTCGTTGTCGGGCTTGCTCGTTATCGCATAATCCTCTACGGTGAGGCAGGGAACGTTGACCTTGCCGCCCTGTCCGTCATCGTCCTCGAAATATCTGACCTGGCCTGTGACCTTGAGCCACTGGCCTGCAGGGAAGTTGGACTTGAACTGGTAGAAGCAGAGAACGCCCATCATCTGGATGTCTGCAGCGCAGCACGTATATGCCTGTCTCTGAAGGACAAATGCCCTGCCGTTGAACTCCCTTAAGATAACGGCCTGGCCGATAAGGCTTACTCTCTTGCCGTTATAACGGTTCATGTTATCCATCGCATCGGTGTAGAAAAGACCGAAATCCTCTGCGGCGATGTGGCACGGATTCTGATTGAGGTCAAAGGGAAGGTGGTCTTCGATCCTGATGATCTTGTTGTCCTCACCAAGGAAATTGATGCTCATGCCGGGGTTAACGGCCTTTACCGAGCCTCTGAGCTTGGGGATATTGTCTGTCTCTTCGTTTACCCTGTTGAAAATGACCGTATCGCCGTATCTGAAATAGTCGGCGAAGAAAGTCTGCATGTTCTTGAAGTACTCACCGTAAGTGGACGCGTCGATAACTACGATCGCAGCTGCAAGAGCCCAGCGCTCAGGCACGTCGACCTTCTCGAAAAACTCTGCAGGGGAGACCGAGCCGTTCCATTCGATGAAAACGACACCGGGCTTATACTTGGCTTCGATATCGAAAGTCATGTCCTTATTGACATCGTCGGTATCGCAGTTGATAACTACCGGGTCAGCGCCCTCGTAGTTCTCCTGAATATATTCCTCTTCACCTTCTTCGGTGTTGATTACGACAACCTTGCGGTTTTTGAAGTTCTCCCCGCCGATCCAGGAACAGATAACGGAAGTCTTTCCGCTGTCCAGGAATCCGGTGAAAAAATATACAAGACAATCATCCATAAAATATTGCACCTCTTTAACAGATATTATTTTGTCCCTGAATTGTTATTATTTCAAGCAAGAAAAAGTATAAAATCAATTATCGGGAAATTTGAATTTTTGGAGTTTTAATGAAATCAGTCAAGATCGGCAACATAAAAATAGAAAACCCGATATGCCTGTCGCCAATGGCGGGGTTTTCGAGCCTGCCTTTCAGGGTCATCTGCAATGAGATGGGCGCGGGCTACAGTCCGACTGAGCTCGTCAGCGCCAGATCCATAAGGTATAACGGCATAGACAAGAGCCTCCGCTATATGAGGATCGCACCTTCCGAGGAGAAGATCACGGCGATCCAGCTTTTCGGAAGCGAGCCGGAAGATTTCGAAGCCGCGGTAAGGACTATCATGGCAACTCCTGTTCTGCAGGAAGTGTCGATTATCGACATCAACATGGGCTGCCCGGTGCCGAAGGTCGTCAAAACGGGCTCCGGAAGCGCCCTTATGGAGGACCCCGCAAGAGCCGCTTCGATCGTCAAGGCCTGCAAAAAAGTATTGGCGGAGCTTTGCCTCAATGTTCCCGTGACTGTTAAAACCAGAATCGGATACAATGCCGGGGACAAGGGGAAACCGGAATTTGCAGAAGCCCTGGCTGACGCCGGATGTGATATGATCTGTGTCCATGGCAGGACCAGGATCCAGATGTACCACGGTGAGAGCTCGAATGAGGCGATCGCTGTAATGCGCGAAGCCGTAAGGGGATATGACATCCCGTTCTTTGCGAACGGCGATATTACGGACGTGGAGTCTGCCATAAAGATCATTGAGGATACCGGCTGTGACGGTATCATGATCGGCAGGGCGGCAAGAGGCAACCCCTGGATCTTTGAGCAGGTGACAGCAGGTCTTAACGGAAAAGAGATCCCTGCACAGCCTGACGGGAAGGCCCGCAAGCTTATGCTGATCCGCGAGCTTGAAGGAAGACTTAAATATCTTCCTGAGGATGTGGCGGTAAGGGAATTCAGAAGCGTTATGCCTTTCTACATAAAGGGGCTTCCGGGATCCGCACAGATCAAGGTCAGGCTCTGCAGCTGCAGCAAGGCGGACGAGATAAAGGAGATATTGGGAATTGACTAATATTGTAGTTTCGGTAATAGCGGTTCTGGCCGGTGCATTAATGTGCTTTGAAGGCTACAAACTCTTCCGCTTAAGTCTCGGAATCGCGGGCGGAGTCGCAGGTTTTATCCTGGGAAAGATCATCATCGGCATGACGAGCAATATGGGTATGTCATGGAATTACATTAGCAAATCGGTCGTCCTTCTCCTGTTTACAGTAGGGCTCGGCATCCTTGCTTTTACGCTTTACATGAAGGCACTGATAGCAATAACCACGATCGTCTGCGCGTTCTGGTTCTACGATGACTTCAGCTTCCTTTTCGCGAAGATCGAAGGCAATGGCTTAAGATTCCTTGCAACCTACGGAGTGGGTCTTGTGGTCGGCGCAATAATCGGTATAATCGTTTACTATGCGCAGAAATGGACAATAAGCCTGTTCACCTCATACGTAGGCGCCAGGATAATCTCGGGCGTCCTCGCTCCGATAATCTGGGCGGGCGTTTCGTCTGGTGAATATGCGGGAATTATCGAGCAGAGAGTGATCGGCGGGGAGATCTCCATGAGCAACGCTCTGATAAGATTGGTGGTGCTTGTGGCATTTTGTGCAGCCGGTTTTGCAATACAACTGAAAACATCAAGAAAATAGTACAAAAAATGATTTGACCAAAGACACTCGGCTTGTTAAAATTTGGCTGGATACATATTTACGAATTTGCATCCGGAATATTTAATTACGACA
>JAEFBC010000207.1 GCA_016292155.1 Saccharofermentans sp.
ACACCTGTAATGCAGCACAACGCAACAGTCATAATGCTCACACCTTATGACATCAGAACAAGCCAGATCGTTTGCGATCACATCCGTGAAGGCCACATCGTAATCTGCAACCTTACAAACACAGATAAGAATCAGCGCGTTGTTGACTACATCTCTGGCGGTGTTTATGCATTAGGCGGAAGAGTTGAGCCTACACCTGTTAAGACAACATTCGTTTGCACACCTAAGTCTGTAAACCTCGTTGTTGAGAATCAGGAAGCTGAGCAGATCGGCACAAAGGTTTCCGCTCTCTAATACTTAACTCACAAATAAGAGCAATAAATGAAGGCGTCATAGTTGACGCCTTCTTTATTTTGTATTAACGAACTGTGGCCGTCCCTGAAATAATCTGCAAATTTCTGAGTTTAAATCTCCGATTATCTTTAAATGAACGTATAATGCTTTTTATGGATAAGCGCAATCTTTTTCTCGATTTTTTCAGGTTCATAGCCAGCGTCGGCATTATACTGGTTCACATAAAATTCAGAGGGGCTTTAGGCTCGGTTCTCGCCTCAGTTGGTTTGTGGGGCGTGGCTTTTTTCTCTGTCATTAGCGGTTATGCCTGTAATGGTGACAACAATGAAGTCATGGCAGCAAAGATCCTCAAGCGGTTAAAAAGAACAGTTGTTATCACTGCCATAACAGTAATCTGTTATGCTGTTTTCAGCTTCTTCATTCTGAAGAGTCTGGGTAAGACTGATCTCTGGATACAAGGCTTTACCAATCCCGTTTCTTATCTGAGAATGCTTGTTCTTGGTGACTTTGAATTCTTCTACGCCGGTGCTTTATGGTATCTCGTGGCACTTATCTATTCGTATGTCATCTTCTATTTTCTTGTGCGTTATAACCTTAAGAAATTGATCTATGTACTCACGCCTCTGACTCTTGTATTCAGGGTCATCATTGACACTTATGTCCGTTCTTCGGATGTCTCATGGCACATAAGCGCCAACTGGCTTGTAGGTGTTTTACCCATGATGCTCTTAGGGTATGTTATTGCCGATCAGAAAGAGCGGCTGGAAAAGTTACCGATGTCATTACTGATTACGATTTCAGCCATATCTGCGGCAGCTATGATGACTGCATCATGCCTGAGGTTCTTTAACTTCGACATCTCCCAGATCTTCATCATACTGTGCGTAACATCTGTCTTCTTAACGGGTATCAGAAAACCGGATTGTTATATCTGCAGACCCATAGCATATCTTGGAAAAGAGGATTCACTTTACATTTATCTTATTCACATGATGGTGGCTTTAATACTGAGAAATATCCTGAACAGTCTGCCGGTCAGTCCGGATACAATTTACAGGCTTCTCCCGGTCACATCTGTCATCTTCTCCGTGCTCGCGGCAAGGCTGTTATCCATAGTCATCAAGGCTTTCAGAAAAAGCTTTGCTAAATCTTAACCATTGAATAAATTATCTTTGTTAATATATAATAATCTTTGAATAAGTTTCCGTGCCGGAGGAAATATATAATGACCATCGAAGAACGCGAATATCTATTTGATCATGCTCAGCAATTGTCTGAGATCCTTAATGAAGAATGTGTCGAGCTCTTAGGTATGCTCGAGAAGATAGAAGACAGAGTCGCTATTTCCAGACGTATCAATAAACTTGAGGATGACGGCGATCATATTTTCCATGCTTTTGCAGACAAACTTCATCAGGTTGAACCTGATACCGAGAAGAGAATGAATATCTTCCAGATGGCCAGACATATCGAAGATTGTATCGATATGGTCGACGAACTTTCCATGACCATCGTCCGTTACAATACAAGAACTGTTAATCCCGGCATGAAGGCGAGCGTAAATGCTATTGCAGGCTGCGTTAAGAAGGAGATGCATCTTCTTAATATCCTGCGTACATATGAACCTGAGAATAAGGAGTTATTCTTAAGAGCGATCAATGAATTTGATGCATTCAAGGTCGACTTCTACAAGATGTATGACATGCTTATTTTCGGTCTTTTCTCACAGGCACATGACACAGTAGACATCATCAGATGCAAAGCCATCTACGATGCTGTAAAAGATATATTCAAGGCATTCGAAGTCAGTGCGGATGACTGCTATAAGTACGTTATGGCTAGAAGCAATGACTCTGATATCTGGGCAGTAGACAAGAAATAAGATCCGTCCTTTTTACGGAATAAGGGTTTAATGAGTAACAAGGTCTCGCTACCGGACAATTATCATATTGTCTGGTCTGAAGAATTTAATAAGGATGTTCTTAAGGAAGAGTTCTGGAACACGGAAAACCGTGCGCCCGGTTGGACTGACGGCGAGAAGCAGGAATATGCGGGATCAGAATGCATTGAAGTAAAAGACGGATGCCTTTCCATTAGACCCAAGATCACGACTAATGATTCCGGAGAGATGAGATATATTTCCGGAAGGATAACTTCGTTTGGTAAGAAAGATTTCACTTACGGCAAGATAATCGCCAGGATCAAAGTCCCCAAGGCAAAGGGTATCTTAAGCTACATCAGGCTTATGCCTTCAGAAGGCTATGATGCAGCTTCCGGCAACTATAAAGATTTCCCTTTGCACGGACAGATCGATATGGTCGAGGTAGCGGGCAGCAGGACCGATGAGGCGGTGAGCCGCATTGTATTCGGTTATCCGTACACGCAGCGCTCGGGGAGTTTCCAGAGACTTAATACTGATTTTTCTTCCGACTTCCATATCTTCTCATGCGAGTGGGATCAGGATGAGATCATTTTCGCGTGCGACGGAAAAGAATACTACAGGACTTCTTACTGGTTCTCCAGAACCGGCGAAAATGAGGAGCCTTATCCTGCACCTTTTGATAAGCCTTTCCATCTGATAATAGGCGTGGCAGTAGGCTCTGATAAACTCGGCAAGGGAACTGATAATCAGGCCAAGATAGACGGCAACGATGCAGAGCTTCTGGTCGACTATGTAAGAGTCTATCAAAAGCCGAGATATAACAGACAGGTAACAAGGCCTGCAAGGGTCCTGGCGCTCAATACAGAGAATTCTGCAAACGTTAACAGCAACAATGCTTTCTATGTTGCAGAAGGCGATCTTAATGCCAGCGTCAGCTTCATGGAAGATGAGCTTATAATCACACCTTCATACATTTCCGGCATATCAGGTGAGACAAGGCTCATGCAGGGAGGATTCCCTTTTAAGAAAGGTGAATCCTATGAGTTCTCTCTCGACGGCAGAGCTGATGAGGAACGTACGATCAGATGCATTTTCAAGCCTGAAAATGAAGATGATGAACCTGTCACTGATCCTTACACGATAAGGCTCGACAGGAACTGGCAGAAGCACAGGATGGTATTTGAAGCGGCTAAAGATTACGACAATGCATCTATAGTCTTTGCCATCAATGCATTCTCAAAAGCATCTATCCATATCCGCAATATCCTTCTGCGCAAGCGCAGCAATAATGATGACAGGCGCAAGCTTATTGCGGTGTGCGGCGTATGGGACGATTCGGATAACTACAGCCTTTTCATGAAGGCTCTGCAGACTGAGGAGATAAAGAGTAAATACATCCTCTCGAGCTTCACATTCAACGTCGATAATCCGGATCCTGTTCAGACTGAATTAGAGCTTGATTTTGCTAATCTTCTTCTGAGGATGGAGCTTGCCTGCATCATTATTTTCGGAGAGATGATAAAGACCAGGGAAGTCATCGACAGACTTGCAGAGATAGGACATGAAAAGGGTGTTCCGGTAATAACATTCCAGCGTCCTGTTAAGGGCTGCATCAATGCTGATTTTGAATACGGCACGGCATTTGAAGCGATGGTAAAACATGTCATCGAAGATCACGGCGCGAAGCGTCTCGACATGTTCGGCGGTTTCAGGGATAACCCGTTCTCTGAAGAACGCATCATGATCTTTAAGAAAGTCCTTGATGACCACGGTATCAAGACTTCCACCGCAAACATCTATTACGGCGATTTCTGGCAGGCTCCCGCATTTACTGTAATGTGTGAGCTCCTGGAGAACGGATATGAACTTCCCGATGCGATAATCTGTGCCAACGATTCAATGGCAATAGGCGTTATGGACGCGCTTAAGCGTTATGGAAAACGCATTCCCGAAGATGTAATAGTTACGGGATTTGACGGCATATGGCAGGGACAGTTCAACGATCCGGTATTAACTACATGCGAGCTGGATTACAAGCAGATCCCTGAGCAGATCCTAAAGAGGATCAATGATTGGGAAAAGGGGATCATCACAGAAAACGATTCATTCCTGATACCTTACAGAGCAATGCGTATGCAGTCATGCGGATGCAAGGACCGTTCTGAATTCCCTTGGTCAAAGACCGTAGATGTTCTTGCGGAAGAGAACATGGATTCGTTCAGGCACATGCTCGAGATGGGACGCTTCGTATCGAGAATGACGTCTTCCGAGAACCTGGATGAAGCAGCGGATAATCTGCAGAATTCCATCTGGATGTGGCGCAGCCAGTATTACTTCGTTGGTATCGTCGAACCTGATGAATGCTGCCATTCGATATTCCACGGAAGAGCGAATAAATACACCTTCGCACAGAAGTTCTACCGCATGAGATATCCAATGCCGGATTACGATCTTATCCTTTCCAAAGACAGCAATATCAATGTCCTGCTGTTCAAGCAGATCAGATCGAATACTGAATCTTTCGGTTATGTAGTAAACGGTTACACGAGAGTGTCGATGAGATCAGAGCAGAGATTCGAAGAGTTCGGCAACTTCATTAATGCTGCTGTAAATGCCGTTAATAACAACCGCAAACTTATTTCAACGAGCAGGGCAAACGAGATGCTCTCGGAGCAGGATTTCTTAACAGGCCTTTACAATAGAAGAGGATTCTTCACGGTGCTCAACAAGCTCCTTAACGTGCCTTCGAATAAGGGCAGGATATTGTCGCTTTTCTCTATCGATATGGATAAGCTCAAGACCATAAACGATACATACGGACATGAGAACGGGGACTTTGCTATCCAGGTTCTTGCAAGGGCTATGCTGAAGTATGTTAAGGACAGCGGTATCGCAGCAAGATACGGCGGTGACGAGTTCGCATTTGCGATAATCGGCGATAAGAAGCTCGAGAATGAAGTAAGGGAGATCAGGAGCGAGATCGAACAGTATGCGGACAGCGATCCTGCAATGACTGACAAACCTTATGAGGTAAGTGCGAGCCTTGGCATTGCCGAACGAGTTATAGACAGTAAAATAGATATAGAAGATATGATACTTGAAGCCGATTCGAAAATGTACGCTGACAAGATGGCAAGAAAGCGTCTGCGCGGCTTCTGAAAAAACAGGGAGATAACAGGAACGGAAGGAGTTTATATATGGGGCGTAAACTTAATATCGGTCTGGTAATCGACGATATCGATAATTTCTTTTCTAATCAGGCGGCCATAGGTGCTGAACAGGCCGCAAAGGCTATCGATGCGAATCTGTTTGTATTTCCCGGTCACTACATCGGCAAGACAGACAGCAGATACGCTGACAGGAAGTACGAGTATCAGTACAACGTGATCTTCGATCTCCCGACCGAAAGAAATGTGGACATCATCTACATCCTTCAGGGACTCATCTGTTCAAGAGCTGATCTTGAGACACAGAAGGCCTTTCTGCAGAAGATGCCGAAGGTCCCTATCGTATGTCTTTTCTCTGATTTTGAAGGATACCATTCAGTAACGTTCAATAATGCTTCAGGTCTTAAAGAATCGTTAGATCACCTGATCGAAAGACACGGTGCAAAGAACATCGGATTCATCTCAGGCCCTGTCACGAACAGGGATGCCAGAGACAGGCTTGAAGTATATAAGCAGGTTTTGAAAGAACACGGTATTCCCGTAGATGAGAATAAGATCGCATACGGTGATTTCTCCATGGCGAGCGAAGCTGTCACAGGCGAACTGCTTGATAAGAACAGCGATATTGATGCTCTGGTTTTCGCGAACGATTCGATGGCTGTCGGAGGATACCATGAGCTTGCAAGAAGAGGACTTGTTCCGGGCAAGGATATCATGGTCGTCGGATTCGATGACGACATCTTCTCGGTATCTCTGGAACCGCCTCTTACAACGGTCGAAGCAAGCTCGGCATCCCTTGCTTACAAGGCTGTTCTTAATGCGGAAAACTACATCAACGGCACAGCTCTTAAGGACATGACAGTCGACACTCATCTTGTGCAGAGAAGTTCATGCGGCTGCGAGGATTTTGATGCCGAAGTAATGTACAAGAGATTCCACATCGAAGGCAATGATATCGACTGCGAAAAGGTCTATAAGATCATCAAAGAATACCTGTTCAACGATTTTGTCGATGTCGGTTCGATCACGGATGCACTGGACGGTTTTGTAAGCTCTTATATTGCATTCCATAAGGCTGAAGATAAGACTTCCATGATCGAAGACATGAACGACAAATTTGCCGTTCTTCTCAAGTCAGATCTGTTTGTCCTGTCTACGAGGGAGAAGTTCTTTAACGTCCTCCAGACGATGCAGAATAAGTCTTTAAGCCTTATCGACAGTGATAAGGACAGAGACCTTGTTAATGATGTCTTCACGAAGTTCTACAGACGTCTTGCTTTCTCAGGAATTCTTCCTGCGAATTCAGCCAGAAGAAGAAATGAGAGAATGAGGAGCGTCGTAAACCGCCAGATGGGTGAAGTCTTCCTTAGTGAAGGCGGTGCCGAGATTCCTTACGAGAACCTTCTGGGAGGCCTTTACGGATTAGGGTTCGAGAAGTCGATGCTCTATCTTTTCCAGGGCAACGTAAAGAACACCGGTGAACGCAACTGGAGAGTGCCTGCATCGATCCTGCTTAAGGCGTACAGTGAAGGAAAGAATATAAAGATCCCTTCAGAAGAACTTCAGCTTTTGCGTACCGAGTATATTTTCGAGAACGAGTTCGTAGATGAGAAAAAGCGCAGGACCATGATAGTGGCTCCGCTTTTTGTCGGCGAGAATGTTTACGGCCTTCTCGTGATCGAGCTTCCGATCCAGTATTCGATAAGCGTATCTTCTATCGCATCTCAGCTCTCTGTAACGCTCAGGTCTCTTTACATGATGGAAGAGCAGAACAAGGCAAAGCAGGCTCTGCAGAATTCTTTGGAGAGATTTATCAGAGACAATACCAAGCTCGAAGAGATCGCGCAGAAAGATGAGCTTACGAAGCTTTATAACAGACGCGGTTTTATCGCCAATTCCGAGAAGCAGCTCGACGATCCCAAGAACCAGGATAAGGTCGCTGTCATCTGTTATTCCGACATGGATAACCTCAAGATGATCAACGATAAATACGGACACGACGACGGTGACTTTGCGCTGTCCACGATTGCTAAGATCCTCGAGGAATCCTTCAGAGATTCTGATGTAATCGGACGTATCGGCGGCGATGAGTTTGCAACGCTCGCGATAACCGGAATGGATATTGATGTCGATAAGTTAAAGGCCAGGATCGATACCGTTACCAAGCGTCATAACGGGACGGCAGGAAAGCCTTACCCGATCGAGATGAGTACAGGTATCTTTAAGTTCACCATCAAAGGGAAGATCGATATCTACGAGATCCTGAACAATGCGGACGAGCTCCTGTATCAGGAGAAGATCGCGAAAAAGACAGCACGCGGTGAGATCAGATAATAACAAAGGAAGCTTTACGCTTCCTTTGTTTTTGCTTTATTTTCGTAAGCTTTCTTAATGACCGTCTGGTAGACCAGATATGCAATAGCGCTTGTGGCGAGGCCTAAGAGAAGCCCTGTGATAACGTCTGTGGGATAGTGCACGCCGACATACATTCTGGAGAACGCGAGGAGCACTGAGTAGATGATAAAAAGCACCGCGCAGAGCTTGAAGGTGAGTGTCATTTTCGAGCGCGAGATAACACCTGTTTTCCCGATTACGGGAAGTCCGAACAGTGCAACTACGAGCATAGCGCCTGCTACTGCAAAAGCAGCGCCCGTGTGACCTGAAGGGAAGGAGTAGTCGCTCTGTCTGCCGACGAGATTAATAAGTCCGTCGATCTCATCATAAGGTCTTGTTCTTGCAATGATGTTCTTGAGAAGAACGTTGTTGAGGAGAGCTTCAATTGCGATGCTTACGGCAGCCATAAAGCCGATCGGCCTTGTCTTCCTGATTATCAGAAGAACCGCGATCAGGACAATAAGAAGGATTCCCTTATCACCGGAATGAGTCACGACCTTCATGATCGGATTTAAGAAATCCGACCTGATATATTCCTGAATGAAAAGCAGAAAGCCTGCGTCCCAATCCATAGCTAACCTCTCAAATTAGTTTTACCTGATTATTGTAATACTAAATCTGTTACAAACCCGTGAAAATTGGGGGAAGAGCGCTTTACTCTTCGGGAGGCATCGGGAGCGTCGCACCGCCGAAAGGCATGCAGATTACAGAACAGTCTTCTCCGTATCTTGCATAAGCTTCATCAAAAGCTTCCTGCGCGGAGTGCATAGGCTCTAAGAATATCGATCTTACGAAGTCGTCGTCCATCTCGGAGATGAGAACGATCTTTGCGTGCTTTAATACCATTGCGATGGCAGCTGCCTTGTGACCGCCAAGCTGGAAGTCTCTGCCGACTCTCTCGATGAGCTCGTCCGGAGTATTTGCAGTAGTGAGCCACTCTTCGAACTTGGCGCTTCCAAGTCCTTCATTGCATGCGCCGACTACGATGATAGTACCGCCGTCAGCTACTGCATATTTGGAGTTGTCCAGCGCCTTCTGTGTCTGGTAAAGGTTAGCGTCCTTGGGCGCGCCTCCCTGGGAGACGATAACGATGTCGGCTCTTCTCTTAAGGGGCTTTCTGTACATCTGATCCAGGTACTTGCAGCCTTCCCTGTGGGCCTTCGTAACATCGCCTGCAACGCAGTAAACGATGTGCTTATGTTCATCAAGGATAGGGTTAACGATAAAGCTTAAGTGGCAGAATGTCTCTGACTCTTCGATGTCTGCTCTTATGGGGTTGCCGTTGAGGTTACCTGCGCAGGCCTTCTCGTCGACCATCATGCGGTGGTTGGCCTGAATTGCGGACGGTGTGGAGACACCGGGCATAAGTGCCTTGGCACCGCCGGAGTATCCTGCGAAATAGTGGAACTCGATATTGCCGACGCCGATACGGAAATCAGCCTCAGCAACGCTTCTTGTGATATCAACGGGTGTTCCTCTTGAAGTGTCGCCCATGTGGATGCAGTCAGAAGGATCTGAATCGATGCATCTTACTTCGTTATATACACGCTCACCGACGAGCTTTTTCTTCTCTTCTTCGGTATGAGGTCTGTGTGAGCCCAAAGCGAAAACAACATAGATGTCTTCCTTTTTGCATCCTGCGAGATAAAGCTCGTCAAGGATAGAAGGGATTACGTCAAAACTCGGGATCGGTCTGGAGATGTCGCTCGTGATGATGCAGATCTTCTGACCGGGCTTTGCGAGGTCCTTAAGTCGGGGTGAGCCGATAGGATTTTCAAGCGCATAGACAACGGCATCAGGACCGCGTCTTGCATGCTCAATGTCATTTGCAACAAGGATCTGATCGAGATTCTTGTCAGGAATATCAACTGTCTGTATGCCTTTGCCGTAGCCGAATTCAACCTTCATATGCCGCTCCCACGTAAAAAAGATTCTTCTATTTTACAGTTATGGTGAAGTTTCTCAACAAACATAATGACCAAAGACTGAAAACGTAAATTTTCTTTATTAATACAGGTTTTTATATACGCGCGCATGTTAAGATTTAATCAATACTTTAGCGGAGGTGGAATATATGCTAAGTAACTTTGAGGAAGCGAAGAACTTCATTCAGGAAAACGACATCAAGATGATCGATTTCAGAATGATCGACTTGAATGGCAGATGGCATCATCTGACGATCCCTGCCGAAAGATTCTCCGAATCTACAATGACAGCAGGCATAGGATTTGACGGCAGCAACTACGGTTTTGCTCCTGTCGAGAAGAGTGACATGGTATTTATTCCTGATCTCTCCAGTGCAGCTATCGACGATTTCTGTGAGATCAAGACTCTCTCCATGATCGGTGACGTAAGGATCATCGGCAAGGACGAGAACATTCCTTTCAACCAGGAACCGAGAAACGTCAGTAAGCGTGCAGAAGAGTATATGAGGGAATTGGGTGTTGCTGACCAGTTCCTGCTCGGACCTGAATTCGAGTTCTATGTTTTCGACGAAGTAACATATGCCAACAAACCCAACAGTTCCGGATTCACGATCGACGGCGAGGAAGCTTTCTGGAATTCCGGTGAGCCGGGAAGCCTTGGCTTCCAGACACCGCATCAGGGCGGCTATCACGCAGCGCCCCCGCAGGATATCGCGTACGACTACAGAAGCCGCGTTACGATGCTTATGGAGAACCAGGGCATTAAGGTCAAGTATCACCATCACGAAGTAGGCTCTGCCCAGATGGAGATCGAGGTCGAGTTCGGCGGAATGACAGAGATGGCCGACAAGACCATGCTCACCAAATATATCGTTAAGAACGAAGCAGTTGCAGAAGGCAAGACCGCAACATTCATGCCCAAGCCCCTCTACGGCGAAGCAGGTTCCGGCATGCACGTTCACATGCTGATGTTCAAGGAAGGAAAGCCGATCTTCTACGATGAGAACGGATATTCAGGTTTGTCCCAGACAGCCCTTCACTTCATCGGAGGCGTGCTCCGACACGTTCCTGCGATCTGCGCATTCTCGAATCCTTCAACGAACTCTTACAAGAGACTTCTCCCGGGCTTCGAAGCACCTGTTACGATCGGCTACGCCACAGCTAACAGAAGTGCCGTAATCCGTATCCCTGCATACGCGAAGACACCTGATAAGAAGAGATTCGAGCTCCGTAACCCTGATGCTACCTGCAATCCTTACTATTGCTATGCTGCAATCCTCATGGCAGGTCTTGACGGCATCAAAAACAAGATCGATCCTGAAGCAGAAGGCTACGGCCCTTATGACTTCAACCTCTTTAATCTTTCCGATGAGGACAAGAAAAAGATCAAGGGCCTGCCGAAGTCTTTGGGCTCTGCTCTTAAGGCTCTCGAAAAGGATCACGACTTCCTCACCGCAGGCGGCGTTTTCCCGATCGAACTGATCAACATCTGGATCGCAAACCGCAGAAAGGATCTTGGCCGCCACATCTCCATGCCTACACCTATGGAGTATGAGATGTATTACGATCTCTGATTTTTAATTGCGTTTAATGAGAAAGCCGCAGCTTAGTCTGCGGCTTTTTGTTTGTTCCTTGGTGTCAACGGAAACGACAACTAAAATCAGTAGATAGTTTTAACCTCATCGACGCCGTATAGCCTTTTGAATTCGGCGAGGTCAGCATCCGACTTTATCAGCATCACGTCATGGTACTTGCCCGTGCGGTTGTCGATGAAGCCTGCTGTCTTCTCGCCCGTGCAGATGCTGGACTTTACTGCGGGCGTCTCATTTTCCTTATCGTAGGTAAGCTTTCCGGGCTTCTTTTTACCGAACATCACAAAAACTCCTTTGCCAGAGCGGATACGAATTCAGCGTCATCAAGTACAGATATATCGGGAAGTTCTTCGGGTGCAGGCAAACGGCGGCGGTTGATCCAGAGGGAATGCCAGCCGGCTTTTACCGCGCCTGCTATATCCTTATCGTAATTGTCACCGACCATCCAGAGGTCAGAAGGTGAAAGCCCAAGGCGTGATTCCATCATGCGGAACAATTCGACATCAGGCTTTGTATACGGCGTGTCTCCGGTAACGATGACAGAAGAGCGGTCAAACCAGCGGTCTAACCCAAGCATGTCGACCTTGTTCCACTGGTGCTTTGATTCGCCGGCGGTAAGGATCGCGAGCTTTATCTCCGGATCGGAGGCGAGCTCGTCCAGTACAGACGCGAGCGCATCACTTATGGCCATGTGGCTCTGGAGCTCAAGATAAGCATCGGCAGCTCTGCCGCCGTCCTCAGGCTTATAGGGGAGACCTAACAGCCTGAACGTCTCGTTGTATCGCCAGCCGTTGATATCACGGGTGGAGACTTCGCCTGATTCCAACTGCGCCATGTTGATGTCGCTCTTCTCGTAGAAGATGCTGATGAACCTGGGCCAGTCAGGGACCTTGACGCCAAGCACGGTCTCTGCGGCCTGAACCAGCATGTCCTGCCTGCAGTATAGTGTGTCGTCGATGTCAAAAACGATGCCTCTCATCAATTCCTCCGGTTTAAGGTAATGTTAAGCCTGGATTTAAGGTTAGGTTCAGGTTGTCTAAATATAATAAAGCAGAATCAGGAAAAAGGTAGGACCAATAAATTTGCAGGACTTGCTGAAACGGTGCCGGGGCCTCCCGGAAAGCCCGAAAATGCGGCGTTTTGCGAAGCCTCATATTTCACTCAAATATTCATTTGACTATTTTTGACTTTAAGAGTATATTGTTGTTGGCACTCGAAGAGTGAGAGTGCTAATCGGAGAAGGGAGAGACATAAAGATGCAGTTAGATAACCGTAAAAAAGAAGTCTTACACGCAATAGTAGACGACTATGTATCAACTAACGAGCCTGTCGGTTCGAAGTCTTTGATCGAGCGCCACAGCTTTAATGTCAGCTCCGCTACCCTCCGTAACGACATGGCTGAGTTAGAGCACTTAGGACTCATCGAGAAGCCCCACACATCTGCCGGCCGTATTCCTTCAGACAAGGGTTACCGTGAATACGTCAATTCCCTCATGACGATCGAGCAGCTGACTCCCAGGGAGCAGCTCGAGATCGAGAAGAGGATCGATTCCAGCATTGACGAGGTTACAGACCTTATCAAGAACGCTACTCATACATTGTCCGAGACAACGGGATTCGTATCCCTCGCAATGAGCCCCAGGCTTAAGAAGAGCTTTTTGAAGCAGCTTAAGATCCTGATGATCGAACCGGGCAAGGCTCTGGTGGTCATGGTGCTTTCTGCGGGCGTTGTTAAAGATAAGGTCGTAAGAATACCTAATTTCTTAAATGACGAGCAGATCATGAAGATCTCAGGCGCTATAGAGAAGCACCTTACGGGAAAGCCTTTGGATGAGATCACTCTCGTAACCGTTGAGACTGCAGGAAAGAATACTGATGTGCCCGAGCCTTTGCTCAAGCAGGTATTGTATGAAGCATATGCTGCGATCAAGCAGGCTGATGAACTTAATATCTACCTTGAAGGTGAGCACAGGATGTTAAGTCTTCCGGACTTCAGTTCATTAGGCAGGGCAAGGGACCTTCTCGGAACTCTTTCGGATTCCGGAATGGTCGCAGGTTATGTCAACGAGATGGAGAATGCTGCAAGAGAAGCAGGTTCTGACGATTCCTACATGATCAGGATCGGACAGGAGATCACGCTGGAAGGCTTGGATGACTGCAGCTTCATTACTGCAACATATAATCTTACGGATTCGGTCTCCGGCAATATCGGAGTCATAGGACCCAAGAGAATGCTTTATTCCAAGGTAATTTCCCAGATAGATTTCGTTAAGAAAAAACTTAACGAGGAGATGAAGAAATTTACCTGATGAGAAGAATAAATAAAAACCGGGAAAGGATAAAGAAAATGAGCAATGACGAAGAGTTGATTTTCGGAGCTGACGAAGAGCCCGTAAACAACGAGACAGAGGAAAGCTCCGTAGAAGATGCCGCAGCTTCCGATAAGGCGGCAGCAGAGGAAGAGGCAGAGGAAGTAAAGGCTGAAGAAGCTGAAGCTGAGGATGCCAAAGCTGATGAGGAAGACGAAGAAGAGGAAGCTCCTGACAGTTCTGAAGCAATAAACGAACTCGAAGCAAGATATATGAACCTCTACGCTGAGTACGACAACTACAGAAAGCGTACACAGAAAGAGAAGGAGAACCTTTACGCTGATGCTATCGCAACAGTTACAAAGGAGTTCCTCACAGTAATCGATAACCTGGACAGAGCAGCAGAAGTTGCAAAGAAGTCCGATGAATCCTCACTCGAAAAGGTTATCCAGGGAATGGAACTCGTCGACAGACAGGCAAAGGATACTTTGGCAAAGATCGGCGTTGAAGAGATTCCTGCAGAGAGAGGAACAAAATTCGATCCTAACCTTCACGATGCAATGATGCACGTTGACGATGAAGAGCTGGGCGAGCAGGAGATAGCGATGGTTTTCGCTAAGGGATATAAGTACAAGGACAGAGTAATAAGACATGCTCAGGTCCAGGTAGCAAACTAAGAAAAAACAAATAACACATAAAGGAGAACGACAATGGATTTAATCAGATCAAGCTTGGTTCCTACAGTAATCGAGACTACAGGCCGCGGCGAGCGCGCTTATGACATCTATTCAAGACTTCTCAAAGAAAGAATCGTTATTCTTTCCGAGGAAGTTAACTCAGTAACAGCACGCATTATTACGGCTCAGCTCCTCTTCCTTGAGGCAGCGGATCCTGATAAGGATATTCAGTCATA
>JAEFBC010000208.1 GCA_016292155.1 Saccharofermentans sp.
AAGGGAAGTTTTCGAGAAGCAGTTAGAGCTTGCCTTTGAGTACGATGTGCCTGTTATTCTCCATGAGAGAGATGCGACAGGTGACTGCCTTGATATACTGAGGCGTTTCTTTAAGGCAGGTAAGCTTAGGGACGTGGCCGGTGTATGCCATTGCTGTTCGTGCTCTGCAGAGGCCGCGTCAGAACTCGTGAAGATGGGCTTTTATATTGGCTTTGACGGACCGCTAACCTTTAAGAATAATAAGAAAACGCCGGAAGTCGCGCTCAATACGCCGTGGGACCGCATCGTGATCGAGACGGACAGCCCGTATCTGACTCCTGAGCCTAACAGGGGACTTATAAATGAGCCCTGCCATGTGGCTTTTGTATGCGCAAAACTCGCAGAGATAAAGGGCGTTACTATTGATGAAGCAGCACAAATAACCTATGATAACGGCAAGACGCTATATGGAGTGAATTAAGATGAAGAGTAAGAAAGATATTATTCTTGTAATTATTACGGTTATCCTTGTTATAGTTCTCATTGTAGGTTTTATATATGACAGGAATTCAGCCCTGCTCGACAGAACCAATAAGCTCGCCATTTCCTCTGATGAGAATCTTGAAGTCGTATCCATGAACAAGGTCGGCTTCCTCTATATGCGCGCCGCTTATGAGGCAAAGTTGAAGATCAAGGACGGAAAAGCCGACAGTTATATTATCAAGTTGGCAACTCTTTATGGCGGAGCCGGCGAAATGTTCGACATTAACGGCTACAGGCAGTATGAAGCTGACGTCCTGACCGGCGTTACCATCAAACCTAACCCCAGGGAAGATTCATTTATCTGGGTGCTTGGAGCACCTGTTAATGAGAATACGGAAGAGACAGTTGTATATATAGTCACTCAGGAAGGCGACGGCGACTCGTTTATTTATCTCTATTATTCGAGAAAATAAGAATGAGACAATTGGTGTCTCATTAGCTTGAACAGGACATTTGCCCGTTTTGTGTCCTGTTTTTTGGGGCATGTTAGCCATAGACTCAAGCCATCACTCAAGGAGACGTGCGAAATGGATCAGCAGAAGATCGGAGAATTTCTTAAGACACTTCGTAAGGAGAAAAATCTTACCCAGGAAGAACTGGCAGATAAGATGAATGTATCCAGAAGAACTGTCTCCAGATGGGAGACGGGAAGCAATCTTCCGGATCTCTCCATTCTGGTCGAGCTTGCTGATCTTTACGACGTCGATCTGAGAGAAATCTTTGATGGCGAAAGGAAAAGCGGGACTATGGATAAGGATCTTAAGGAAACAATGCTCAAGGCAGCGGATTATACTGACGATCACATGAATAAGGTTATGAAGAGGATGCAGATACTCTTCATCTGTGCGACAGTATGCGGCGCTCTTTATATTCTGGGAGTGTGCTTCGGACCGGAGACAGCATCAGCTCTTTATTCCTTTGCAGAAGGCATTCTGCTCGGAGTAATGTTCGGTGCATTGATCCTCGGAATAATCGTTACCGGAAGGAATTTCAAGAAGTTTGCAGAGTGGAAGCATTCCAAATTCGGCAATTCTAACGGCTGATCCCAAAGGAGTACAACATGATAAACCCTAATGAGATGACAAACAAAAAGTTTGGCGTATTTATGGCGGTCTCCTTTTTGGGGGCGTACATACCTTTAACAATTGCAGGTCTGGCAAATAAGAGCGGAAATACCATTCTCTGCCTGCTGCTGTTCAGATTTATAGCAATATTCATTCCTCTGATTGCTGTCCTCATAGCGAGGCTGCCTTTCAGGACGCTCGGCTGGAAGCCTAAGTTCTCTTTCAAGTACCTTTTAGGTGCTCTGATTGGCCCTCAGATATTAAGCTGGATCGGAGCAGGGATATTCTTCATTTTCAACAAGGACGCGTTTGGAGTGTCTCTGGACGCTTATCTGGCGATGCTCCCTTCAGAGACAAGAGATGTTTTCGCCAATGCTGAGATAAATCTTAATGTTGTTCTCACCGTTGTAATCATCATGTCTCTGACTTTTCTTCCCATATCTCAGGTCTTGCCGAGCCTTGGTGAAGAGGCGGGCTGGAGAGGAGTCATGTATCCTTTCCTTAAAGCGAAGCTCGGTCCTGTGGCAGGAAAGCTTGTCGGAGGCGTTCTCTGGGGAATCTGGCACTGGCCTCTGGTAATCCTCGGTAATTATTTCTACGAGGGAGACTATTTTGGAAAGCCGTTCCTGGGACCTGTCATGATCTGCATAACTCTTTGTGCTTTCGGCATTCTGATCGACCATTTCTATGAGAAGACAGGCTGCATCTGGATCCCTTCGCTCATGCATGCGTCCATGAACGCATCTGCCGTGCCACTGATGTTCATGCTGAAGGGCGGGAATCAGTATTTGTCGGTATTGGGACCTAACTGCTTCGGACTTCTCGGATGCCTTCCGGTCATAGTTTTGGCAGTAGTTTTGCTGGTCCTTGATGTGAAAAAGCGCGCGATTTAAGGGTATACCCGCAAATGCACCAGATATAAGGCTTTGAACAATTATTTTCGATAGTTTTGATATTTCCTGAAAATAGTTGTTGACATATCTTCGGTATTCGGTTTATAATTCATTCGCGCTTTGAAAAAGGTGTGGCTAACGGAAGCTTAGCTCAGCTGGGAGAGCATCTGCCTTACAAGCAGAGGGTCACAG
>JAEFBC010000034.1 GCA_016292155.1 Saccharofermentans sp.
GATCGCCGGCTGCGGCGGAAAATTAAACGCCACAGATCCTTCAACTGATCTTTCCGGCATGACGACCACGACAGAGGCACCCGTTGAGACTACGCCTGCACCGGCTTATGAAGGCCCGAAAACCTTCGAAGAGCTCTACGGCAACCAGATCATGACTTATCTGGAACACCAGTACTACTTTGACGGCAATCCGATAATGAAGCAGGAGGCTAACTTCTATTTCATAAATACTTTCATCGAGCTGAGCAACGACGCGAACATGGGATACTATCCCATGACCGGCATGAGATATATCGATCTTGCAGCTGAGGTTGAAGGTGAGAGCCATGAGAAGTGCGGTGACATCTTTCTCCGCAAGGCTGAAGAAGATCTCGAGACAGCTTTTATAAAGATCGCCCGCGCTGAGGCTGAAGGCGTTACTCTTTCTGAAGATACCAACAAGCTTATCGATGAATGGATAAGCAACATCAAGACTCAGACGATCCCTTCAACAGGGCTTTCCGAAGAGGAATATTTCGCGATGTGGTACGGCCCGGGAATGAATGAGGATATCTTAAAGATGGTCATTCAGAGATTCTTCCTTGTTGAGGAATTTGAGAGCCGTTACGTTAACTCATATGAGATCAAGAAGGACGAGAAGAATCTTCCCTGCGTTGCATATGCGATCATATATGCTCCCGAGAAGTCCAACATCGACAAGGAGACAAGGGCTTCTTTCCTGGAACAGGCAAATTCGATGAAGGAATCCTGCAGGAGCATTACCGAATTGAAGAGCATGGCCCAGCAGGCTTACCAGTATGGTGCTGTTGAGCAAGAGGGCGAGATGGTAATCAAGAAGGAAAAGAAGATCAAGAATGTCGAAGACTGGGCTTACAGCAAGGACCGTAAGATCGGCGATATCGACGTTATCTATGAGCCTGAATGGGGTTACTATATCGTCGGTTATATGGGCACATTAGGCGAGCAGGTTGAGACCGCTCCCAACATCAGATACGCTCTTTTCCCTGTAAACAAAGAGTCCGAACAGGCATTGAAGGACAAGGCAAAATCAGATGCCAATGCCATGAAGGACGCCTGCAAGAGCACAGACGATATTACAAGCCTTGCAGAGGCTGCTTATGGAAAGGGTCTCGTTCTGGACTATGGCGATTTCATGATCACCAAGGAAATGAGAGAGACCATGGCTGCCCAGAAGTTCAAGGAATGGGGCATCGACGAGAACAGAAAGAAGGGTGACATCGAAGTCATCTACGACGAAGAATACGGCGGATATTTCCTTGTAGGTTATCTCGGTGAGGAAGAGTACCGCTCAGATGCGCTCTACAACTACGTTCTGCAGAACCTGAACCAGGCTATCTCGAAGGAAGTCGAGGGCAAAAAGCACGGTTTCCACACTGACGATGAGTTTGCTGCCGCACCCGCTGCTCCTACAGCTACTCCGACACCTGAGATCACTGAAGAGCCCGTTCAGACGCTTAACCCTGACGCTACAGCTCCTTCAGACATAACACCTGCCGTTCAGAACACAGGCAGCTCAATGTCTACCACAGACGTTCTTATCGTTGTATTCTTCACACTCGCAGGCGTAGCTATCCTTGCGGTAATCGTTATCCTGATCAACTACGCGGTAAAGAACGGCAGGAAGTCCGGAAAGGCCGCTGACGCATACTCTTCAGATTCTGAAGACGATGACGAGGACAGTGAGGAAATAAAGGAAGCTGATGAATCTGAGGAATCAGAAGAATCTGAAGATCCTGATGATGAAGAGCCCGAAAAGAAAGACGAGAAGGCTGAATCTAAAGAAGATGAAGCTGAAAAACCCGGAGATGATGAGGAATAAGATGAAAAAGATCGGATCATTAATACTTACTGCAGCTATTGCAGCAACCCTGATCGCAGGCTGCGGCAACAAGATAACAAGCGAGACCACGGCTCCCTCGGGAAGTGCCGGAACCAGCACGCCTGCTGCAAATCCTGCAGCAAATGCCAAGACATTTGAGGAGCTTTACGGCAACCAGCTCCCGAGATACATGAATCTCCAGTACTATTTCGACGGCAAGGCGATCATGAAGCAGGAGGCTAACTTCTATTTCATCAATGCTTTCTCCGATCTGACCGCTTATGCACAGATGGGATACTGCCCCTCAACATCTTTGGGCTACATCGATCTGGATGCGAATTATTCCGGTGCTGAATACAACACTTACGGTGATTATTTCGTTTACTATGCGGAGAATTCGCTCGAGAGCACAATGATCCTTTGCGACCGTGCCGAGAAAGAAGGCATTACGCTTAAGGATGAGACAAAGAAATCCATCGATGACATGATGAATGATATCAAGAACACCTCTGCTCCCGCTGCAGGTCTTTCAGTTAAGGAATATCTCCAGCTGCACTATGGTCCCGGAATGGATGAGGAGTCTTTCAGAAAGGTCATCGAGAGATACTATCTTGCTGATGCTTATGCACAGCACTACTGCACCAAGCCGGAGATCACTTCACAGCTCCAGGCTAAAAAGGACGGAGCACTTGCTGCCGCAAATTCAATGAAGGATGCCTGCAAGACACTTGATGACCTGGCTGCCCTTGCAGCTGAAGCCCAGGCAAACGGCACTGTTCTGGACCAGGGCGAGCTTGATGTTCCCAAGGGCCAGATGGTTCCCAAGTTCGAGGAATGGGCATACGGCGAGAACCGCAAAGAGGGTGAGCTTGATGTTATCTATGCACCTGAATACGGTTATTTCGTAGTCGGATACAAGGGAATCAATCCTGAGACCAAAGTCCCTGTTGTAAGATATGCGCTCTTCTCAGCTCCCGAGAACGATCAGGAAGCCCTGCAGATCATGAGCGATGAGCTTCTCCAGGAGATCAAGGCAAATAAGCACGATTTCCACAAGAAAGAGAAGTCCGGCTCCATGGAACCTACAGACGTTCTTATTATCGTATTCTTCACTCTTGCCGGCGTTGCGATCGTTATTGTCATCGTTATCCTCGTCAATAACGCGCTGAACAACAGGAACGGCAAGAACGGCAAGAACAATAAGAACGGCCAGAACGGCAAGAAGCAGGCTCCCGCAAAGCCCAAGCTGGCAAAGAAGATCGAATACGATGAAGATGAGGACGATGACGAAGAGTGATCTTCCCGCTTAACAGAATTTTCGAAAGGCTGTCTCAAAACGAGACGGCCTTTTTCGTGGTAAGAAGAGTTTTTCGGGCACTTGTGAATACCGGATACTTTTTTCGTACCTAAACTGTCTGTTTTGGGCACGAAAAAGGTATTTTACGCCAGTGAGTAAAAAAATACCTTGATCATTTACCCTTTATTTTGCGCGTTTATTTACTAATATAAGGCGTCATGTTAAAATTTTAGGCTGTAGATTTCTAACTATTGTAAGGATGGAGTGTAATTTCATGGAGATTACCAAAGATTTGGTTCAGTACCTCGAGAGCCTCGGGCGCCTTGAGCTGAGCCCTGAAGACGAGGAGAAGACTCAGAAGGCCTTAGGCGATATTCTGGGTTATTTCGACCAGTTAAGTGAACTCGATACGGAAGGCGTTGAGCCTTTAAGCCACGTGGCAGGCGTTTCCAACGTTACACGTGAAGACGTTATCGCTAATGAAGATATGAGGGATGCGGTCTTAAGCAACGCGCCCGAGACAAAGGACGGTACGATCCTCGTGCCGAAGACCTTTGATTAAGGAGTGTGCCATGACTGATACCGAGATTAGAAAACTTGGCGCACTTGAGATAGGCGCAGCGATCAAGGATGGCAAGCTCACTTCAGTTGAAGCCACAAAGGCTTTCCTCGACGCAATAGATGCAAAAGACGGTGAGTATAAGTCTTACATCACCGTGATCAGAGATGAAGCTCTCGCAAAGGCTCAAAAGGCTGACGAGGCTATCAAGGCAGGAACGCTTACAGGTCCTCTTGCAGGTGTTCCAATCGCCATCAAGGACAATATCTGCACAAAGGGAATAAAGACTACATGCGCATCGAAGATGCTCGGTAACTTCGTTCCCCCTTACGATGCGGAGGTAATCCGCAAGATCGAAAATGCCGGAATGATCATTCTCGGCAAGACTAACATGGACGAGTTTGCGATGGGCTCCACAACAGAGACCAGCTACTTCGGTATTACATCCAATCCCTGGGATACAGACAGAGTACCGGGCGGTTCATCCGGCGGTTCGGCTGCTTGCGTTGCAGCTGCATTAGCTCCTGTTGCCCTGGGTTCTGATACGGGCGGATCCATAAGACAGCCCGCTTCCTTCTGCGGCGTTACAGGCCTCAAGCCCACTTACGGCGCGGTATCCAGATATGGTCTCGTTGCTTTCGCTTCGTCTTTGGACCAGATCGGACCTATCGCAAGAAAGGCTGAAGATATCGCTGCAGTTTATAACGTTATCAGCGGCAAGGATCCCAAGGACCAGTCTTCATTGGAGTCTGAGAAGCTCGACCTCTCAGC
>JAEFBC010000035.1 GCA_016292155.1 Saccharofermentans sp.
AAATATGAAGGAATACCCCATCGAAGGTTTTGACCAGGTTCTCGCATTCATCTGCGGTATCTGCTCCAAAGATTACGATCTTACACATATCTATGTTGACGCAATCTGCAAAGTAGCTAATAACTACGATCCCGAAGGCCTTGGCGCTTTCCTTTTGAAGCTTGATGCTTTCCTGAAGGACACACCCGTTGTTGCTACAATTCTTTACAGCGGCGATGTTGAGAGCCTTCCCGAAGAAGCAAGAAAGTTCGCTTGATACAATTTAATACCGTAAAAATTCCCGGGCCATTTAAGCAGGCCCGGGGTTTTTAATATCAATCCACATCAGGAGGGAGAAACATATGGGTTTAATATCAGAATTCAAGGAATTCGCACTCAAGGGTAATGTAGTTGACATGGCAATCGGTGTCATCATCGGTGCTGCGTTCAAGGACATCGTTACGTCTTTCACAGACAGTTTCATCAATCCTTTGATCGCTTCTGTCGGTGGCGCTGAGATCGCAGGCGCGATCAGACTTCCGTGGGTAGACTATACAGGTCTCGACCCTGAGCAGATCGCAGCTCTTTCACTCAACTACGGTGCATTCATCACAGCTATCATCAATTTCCTTATCATGGCGTTGATCCTCTTCTTCATGCTCAAGGCAATCAACACTCTTAAGGGTGGCATTGGCAAGATCGCTAAGAAAAAGAAGGGCGCTAAGGAAGAAGAACCTGCACCTGCACCCGAGCCCTCTGATGAAGTTAAACTCCTCACAGAGATCAAGGATCTCCTCAAGGCACAGAACAGTAAGTAACTGTAGATTAATTTGTATTTGAAAGGCGGTGTCCTGTTTGAAGGGCACCGCCTTTTTTCAGCAATAGGTAATGCTGCTTAAATAAATATGATCCCGCTCCTTCAAGCCGTACTTTTTTCGTGCTCATTTTGACCGCTTCAGGTACGAAAAAAGTATAATTAGCACCATTATACTTTTTCCTTACCCAAAACATGTTTTTCAGGTACGAAAAAGGTATTGCACAGCATAACCCTCAGCGGAAAGTTATCATATATTCGTAATTGGGTCCGTCACTCATATGAGATAAAGGAGCGAGCGGCATAGGTATTCCGTAAGTTCTCGTCAGAGTTCCTTCCCGGGTGGTTACCAATACGCCTTCGCTGCTGATCTCACCGATCTTCATGATCCACACGTTTTCCGCTTCTTGTTCATTTTCTGAGATCTTAAAGTCAGATCCAAAGAATCCGCCGACGATCACATCGCCTTCCTTTATGTTTTTTACCACATATTCCCTGTACCCGGAAAAGTCCTGGCCTGCTATTCCATATCCGCTTCTGTATTCCTTCACTATCATTTTGACTTTTGTTTTCCTGCAGCCGCACAAAGACAACAGCATAGCAACTAAAAGAATTGCAGATATAGTTCTTTTCATATCAAACCTCACCCACTAAGAAACTGCCTTACCCTATATCTTTATTACAGATGAGCAGAAAAAAATGTTGCAAAATAAACGGCCCGGAAATATCCGGACCGTCATGCTGGTTAATCTTTTTTCTTTTTCTTGTTCTTGTCTTTCTTCTTCTTTTTCTTACTCTTTTTGATCTTCTCCAGGTCATCCGATTCGGGAGTCTTTGCTTTGGATGACTTTTTCGGGCCGTTCTTAAGAGATTCGATTCCGGAAGATACAAGATCTATTGTGTTTTTGTTTACCGAGTAGTAAGCGAATCTGCCTTTGCGGTTAACGTTTACTAGCTCTGCATCAACGAGGCATGCCATGTGATGTGATAATGTCGGCTGCGAAAAATCGAATTCAGCGAGGATGTCCTTTGCGGGAAGCTCACCTTTCGAGGCAAGAAGAGAAAGGATCTTAAATCTGACGCCTTCTGCAAGAACGCCAAGAATCTTGATCATCTGTTCTTCTTTTACAGCCATCGTTATTACTTATCAGGCAATAAGCTGATCCTTCAGTGCTTCTTCGAATTCGCCGAGGTTAGCACATGCGATTACTTCTGCGTTGTCTTCGAGCAGGATCTCGTCTTCGCCTCTTACAAGAACTGTCATCGGAACGCCCATCTTGCGGAGAAGAATGAGCTGGTATTCCTTGGAAGCCTCAGCGGAGAGATACTTGCAAAGAAGTCTTAATACCTGCTTAGCATCTTCAAGATAGATTCCGGAAAGTTTCATGAGATGATCTACGACATACATTCCGAAAACGTCATTGAAATCGAGGAGATCCTTCATCGGGAAAACGGAAGTGAAAGCGGTAATGGACATTCTGCCAACGATCTCAAGATCCTTGAAATCCTGCAAAGGGATCTTGAAGCTCTCTACGTTTGCAGAGAAAAGTTCCTGCATCTGGTCAACGGAAAGCTCGCTCTTAAGATCCTTGATGCGTGCGATCCTGGCTGTGATCTTCTCTTCAGGGAAGAATGTTGCCTGACCGATCTCAGTTGCCTTGTGAATGAACCAGCTCTCGGGAATAAGGCCCTGACGCTTCCAGCGGTAGAGTGTTCCGTAAGAGATTCCTTCCTTAGTGAGCAGGTCTTTTTTTGAGATAAGTTTGTCTTCCATAATTGCCGATTACCCTCTTTCATAACTTTGTTACCCCGATTGTAAAATAACAATGTTACAGACATAAGACATCAGGATAAAAAGAAGGCAACAAAAAGCCCCCGCCGTACAGCAGGGGCAGCTTTTTTAAGTATGTAACAAACCTTAGCCGAAGCTTACGGAACTGAAGATCGTCTTGAAAGCATCGATGACATTTACTATTGCTGCAGGAGCGACGATCCTGATCACGATCAGAGCGATAAGAGTGATAACGATAGCGATGAGATAATAAGCGAGGATCGCTCTTTCAAAGTTCTTAACATTCCTGTTGCGTCCTGCAATGGAAAGGATCAAAGTAGCGATAAAACCGACTACGGGAACACAGCTTAAGAATGCAAGCCAGAAATACTTGGATGTCGAAACAGGTCTGTACTGTGCAGGGCAGGCATCGATAAGGGCCTGTTCTGCTGCCTTCTTCTGTCTCTTCTTCTCGAGCTTGGCCTCAGCCTTCTCCTTGGCGATTCTTTCCTTCTCAGCCTGCTTTTCTGCCTGAGCCTGTTTCCTGGCAGCTTCCTTAGCGGCCTGTTCTTCAGCCTTCTTAGCTTCCTTTGCTGCCTGCTCTTCGGCCTTCTTTGCTGCCTTGGCTGCTGCTTCGGCTTCTTTTGCGGCGGTTGCTGTCACTGCAGTTGCTGCAGCTGCTGTTGCTTCGGCGGTATCCTTAACTGCCTCAGCTACTTTCTCGGCTGCCTGCTCTTCTGCAGCAGTTACCTCTTCCTTGATGACTTCTGCTGCCTTATCAGCGGCTTCTGCTGCCTTGTCAACAGCTTCGCTGATCTCGGGTTCCATTTTCTTCTCTAAATCTTCTGCCATATGAAAGCTCCCTCCTTGTTCTGAATATATTGATTATAGCACAAGCGGTACTTCTAATCACCGCTCAGAAAGGCTGTCCTGCTTAATAAATGAGGTTATTTCACGTACCAGCGGTGTCTGATCCTGTACGCCTTCAAAACTCTGATAAGGCCGTCGATGATAGCGAGGATACCGACGATGATCATGTATACGTAAAGTGTGTTTTCGGGCGCGAAAAGTATATAAATACCGCTCACCGCCCATACAGCGCTCATGATGATGAGCGTTACCACAAACGGTCTGTTATGAGTCTTTTTTGCTCTCGCAAAACAGTTATATGCGCAGGCGAAAAGAAGTGCCGCAAAAATGCCGCTCGCCATGACAAAAAGCGCACCTTCTTTTACGAATGTGATTACGGTCGTCGCAAGGAGCGCGGATGCCACGGTAGCATCTACCAGATGCAGCTGGAAGTTCCAGTTGTCCTTCTTCATCTTCTTTACGCAAAGCACTATGGATATTACCGTTGCGGCAAACAGAAGTATTGATACAAAGAGGAACAGGAACGATTCCGGAATGAGAAAGATAACAAGTCCTCCAAGGATCATGGCAAGGCCTTTGGCGAGGTCAGATCTTCTGAACTGCCTTACAATGCCTGATTTTGCAACCTTTTTGCCAGCTCCGTCCAGAAGGAGGTTGTCAGGCAGTGAAGCTGCGGCGATCCTGAATCCTTCGTCGTCGCCCATGACAACACCAAGGACTCTCTCCCATGCCTTAGTGCCCTGCGCGGAGAACTGCTCTACGGTAAGCGTTCCGTCTTCGCTCATGGCATCGAAAAGCGCATTGATAAATCTTTTTCTCTCTTCGATATCAACGGAATAGATCCACTTGTCGAATCCGCTGTTGATCTTGATTGCCAGAGGATCCATGCCTTCAGGCGCGAGCATCAGGTCGCCGTGATCGATGAGCCACGAACAGAGCTCATGCTGGTCACCGCCCTGCTTATCGCTCTTTATGACATAGCTGTCATCCACTTGCGGAGCGAAAACATTTCCTACAACGGAAAACTGCGGAATGATCCTTGTGGTCTTGGGATTTGCCCTCTTTATAAGGTCTTCCTTCAATACTTCAGGACAGAAGCCCGGACCGTCGTTTGTGTAGATATGCTCTACCCTGTCGAACAGTTCGTCAGGAAGGACAGCGGCCGAATAAATAGCCAGATTGCCGCCCTTGGAATGACCGCCCGTCATAACCGAATCAAAGGTATTAAGACTCTTTCTTAAATAGTCTGCGGCCATCTTCTGGGAAGACGTAAGCATGAAGCTCATCATGAAATCTTCCTTCCAGCCGGCTATCGTGCTGTCGGTTCCCCTGAAGCCGATAAATGCCCATCCGCCCTTTGGATCGGGCGAGAAAGTCATCGCTGCAAACTGTATCGAATCTCCCTCGTCGAAAACATCGACAAACGAAGAGATATAAAGGCTTCCGAATCTTTTTGAAACGGCGGCAGCCTTAACCAGGTTGGTAAACCTGATACTGTCATCGGGCGCCATTTTCCTAATGGAAATACCCTGGTTAGTAAGGTAATTTACAGCATCCTTCAGCGTCATCGATCCGCCTTCGGTATAAAGCTCAGGGATGTCTTTCAGGTCAAGGTAAGATAACTGACTGAGCACGATATTATCGACTCTTGTAAAAGGTCTTCCTTCAAAGCCGATCGCGCCGTACCAGCGGACATAGTCAGTTATATTATCCATATTTGATGCGAACCTTACTTCTTTTCGATAGAGTAGTAGACCACGCCGTTCTCGAGACCGCCGCGCTTAAGAAGGGCCATCTCCTCAACGGTTACAAGCTGGAATCCTGCATTGGTGAGCGCAGGAACGATCTTCTTCGTGGCATTGGCTGTCGCCTCGTAAAGGTCATGCATGAGAACGATATCGCCGTCTTTGACCTTGCCGATGATGCGTGCGCAGATCTTGTCAGCGTTTCTGCTCTCCCAGTCTCTTGAATCGACACTCCAGAGAATGATCGGAAGATCTACAGATTCCTTGACTGTCTTGTTGCAGTTTCCTCCCGGAGGTCTCAAGCATGTGGACTTTCTTCCGGTTACCCTGATGAGCTCGTCATCAGTCTTCTTTATCTTTTCCTGAATCTGTTCTTTTTTTAGTTTTGTAAGTGTGTTGTGGCTGTATGTGTGGTTGCCGAGTTCATAGTTCAATTCGCCTTCGCGCTTTGCCTGGCTCTCGTTCCAGGATATTCTGTCACCGACGATGAAGAATGTTGCTTTGCCGCCGTACTTTTCGAGCGTGTCGATGATCGAATCTGTATATGTCGACGGACCATCATCGTATGTCAGGGCGACCATCGGCTTGCTGCCGTCAACCTCGCGTGTGACCTTGCCGTCATCACCGAAATAGTAGAGGTGGTTGTCGGCCATGGCTCTCTTGTTCCTGATCATGAGGCCTCCGATGAAGCCGTACTTGCCGTCTTCCTTCTCAACTATGCCGTCAAGGCCTTCGCCTGTATCTTCATTAAAGAAATATTTCTCGTCGTTATAGTCTATCCAGCCGGTCTTCATAAGACCTGTTTCCTCATCGAAGAAATACTGCTTGCCTTCGATCACCTTAAGGCCTGCAGCGACCTCGCAGTTGGCGGGATCGGCATAATAAGTTCCGTCATCGATCTTGAAAATGCCCTTAGCGGACTTTCCGTTGGCAGGATCGAAATAATACTTCTTGCCGTCCAGCTCTGTCCAGCCGGAAGCCATCTCACCGGTTTCCTTATCAAAGTAATAAGTGTCAGAACTGTCGTTAAGCCAGCCCTTCTTCATTACACCTGTCTGGGGGCTGTAGTATCTGGTCTTGCCGCCGGTCGTCTGGAATCCCGTGAGCATCACGCCTTCATTGCTGAAAAGGTACATGTCGCCGGAGATCTCAGTCTCACCCTTGGCCATTATATGGGTCTCTTCATCGAAGTATTTAGTGGTGCCGTCTTCCGGCATTACCTTGAAGCCGACGTATTCTTCACCGAGATCATCGTAATAGTAGGTTGCGTCACCTGACTGGACATAACCTCTGTTTGCTCCCGATCTGACTTCGCAGAGGGTAGCAATAAAGCTCAAGACACCCGTGATCACGGTCAGAACAAATAATGTTGTGAACGTCTTGCGCATAAACACTCTCCTTTTTGAGGCTCAGAAAATCTCAAAATAAGTTTATCACTATGGATATACTATTAGTAAAACATTTTTGTTACAGAAAATAAGGGTTTTAAGCTCCGCGGACGCCTTTTAAAAGGCTCTTTAAGAGAAGGTATCTGTTGTACTTCTCTTCCTTTCTGAAGTGCACCTCGCGCAGCTGGGGATTAGTGTTGTCATAGACAAGTTCCTTTGCTTCATCACCGAACTGCTCGATCGTAAGATCGTACTGCTTCCCGTCAATGACGTTGTAGCAGTGGAAATTGCCGTCAGGTAGTTTGATGCCGTAGACCTCGCCTCCGAAAATATCCTGAATAAGGAACGCGGTGATCGAGCACTGTCCGTATGTCATGTTCTCGATCGTCCAGTTGGCCTGCATCCTCGGAGCGCAGGTAGTTGCTCTCCAAAGACCGTCTGCCAAAACATCATAAAGATCAAGAAGAGAATCAAGTTTATAACCGCAGCCTTCCTTAGGCTTTACCTCTGATGCAGTCTCATGTCCCAAAAACTTATAATCCATAATACTTATCCCCTTTTACAGCTGACTGATGATTCCACTTACGGCCGTGCCACAAAAAGCCTCAGCCGGCTGTCATTCTGCATATTTCCGGTAAAATGACGGTAAACCTTGCAAATATTATCCCCATAACTAAAAAAGCGGACCGTCAGTTATCGTTAATGCATTTTAGGAAGAAAATTGTAAAAAAATCCCGTCAAATGTAAGGCAATTACGTTCAAAAAAGAGGCTGCCCGAAGGCAGCCCCCGTTATATCAGTTGTAATAGATCAATATTCAGGTTCAAGCAGGCCATAGCCGCCGTCATATCTCTTATAAACAACGCAGACAGAATTTGTATCGCTGTCAAGGTATACGAAGAAGTCGTGTCCCAACATCTCGAGCTGGAGAATAGCATCCTCGGATGTCATGGGTCTTAATGCGAACTGCTTACGCTTTGTGATCTTCTCATCCTTCTCGTCAACGAAGTCGAAATCAGCTCCGCCATCATCCTCAAGATAATTGACGATTCCCGGGAAGTCCTTCTTTCTCTTAAGAAATTTGGTCTTCTGTCTTCTGATCTGAGATTCGAGCTTATCAACTGTTCTGTCAACTGCTGTCAGGATATCCTCATCAACTGCCTCCGCTCTTAAGATCCTGCCGTCGAACTTCATTGTGATCTCGACTACCATATCGGATCCTTCAGGTCTGATGCGGACATTGAGTGTTCCTTCATCACCGAAGTACTTGTCGAACTTCGACATCTTAGAAGCGATCTTTTCCTCAAGTCTCGTACCGATGCGAATTCCGTTACCCTGT
>JAEFBC010000209.1 GCA_016292155.1 Saccharofermentans sp.
CGTGATCGGACAGGAGGCAATAGACTTCGCGAAGCAATTGGCTTCCCAGGGCATGAAGTACTGGCAGGTTCTGCCGTTTTCCTACCCCGGCATGGGTAATTCACCTTATCAGAGTTTCTCGGCTTTTGCCGGCAACTGGCTTTTTATCGATCCCAGAAGGCTCGAGAAGCGTGGCCTTCTGACACCCGCTGAGGTACAGCAGGCTGAATATACCCAGAATAAGTGGAGGATCGACTACGATTTCCTGAGGACCAACAGGGATGAGCTCTTAAGGAAGGCTTTTGAGCGTGCTGACAATGAACTGCTTGCCAAAGCTGACAAGTTCATCAAGGACAACAAGTGGGTCCAGGATGTTGCAGCTTACCAGACCGTTAAGGATGCCGACTTCGGAAAGCCCTGGTGGGAATGGTCTGACGTGAACTTAAGAAACTACGAGAAGTCCGCAGTTGCAGGACTTAAGAATAACCCCAACTACAGATATCACGGCTTTGTGCAGTACCTGTTCTTCGACGAGTGGGCACAGGTCAAGAAAGAGATCAACGATCTCGGCATCTCCATAATCGGCGATATCCCGTTCTATGTATCGGGAGATTCCGCTGACGTTTGGGCGAGCAGGGATCTTTTCAAGATGGCAACGGCATCAGGCGTCAACAAGGTCCTTAAGGACTACGAGAAGGCGCTCGACAAGTATAAGAAGGCAGTTGAGAAGGGCGAGACCACGACTAAGGACGGCGAGCCTTTGAAGGAACCCAGGAAACCGAAGCCGGAGGCTCTTGTTTTCGAGAGCGTAGCAGGAGTCCCGCCGGATTATTTCTGCGCTGACGGACAGCTCTGGGGCAACCCTATATACGACTGGAAGAAGATGAAATCTGACCACTATGCATGGTGGATGAGCAGACTTGAAGATAACTTCAAGCTCTTCGATTACTTAAGGATCGACCATTTCCGAGCATTCTCGTCTTACTGCGAGATCGAAGCTAATGCCGAGACTGCTAGAGACGGCAAGTGGATCCCCGGCCCGGGCCTTGATTTCTTCGAAGAATACGACAAGAAGTTCAAGGACAGATCACGTCTTATCGCAGAGGACTTAGGCGAAGCAACGCCTGACCTTATAGAGTTCATGGGCAAGGTAGGCATCCCTGGAATGAGAGTCATGGAATTCGCATTCTATCCCGGAGACAACAGCGCGTTCCTGCCTCATAACTTCGATAACAACTGTGTCGCATACACAGGTACACACGACAACAACACGCTTCTTGGCTGGCTTTGGGACAGCCCGGAGGAAGTGCGCAAGTGCTGCCTTGAGTACTGCGGCTTCACAGGCGATAACTGGGGTGACGGCGGTACGCACAGCGCTTCCTGCAGAGCGATAATCAAGACTCTCTGGATGAGCCATGCGGATGTTGCGATCATTCCTGTCCAGGATATGCTGGGTTACGGCGGTGATACCAGAATGAATATCCCGGGAACGCCCACAGGCAACTGGATGGTAAGGTTTACGAAGGAAGACTTTGACGCCATAGATAACGAATGGTACAGGAATCTTAACAGGATCTATTTCAGATAAGGAGATTCGTATGAAGTATATTCTTTGCATCGATCAGGGAACAACTTCCACAAAGGCATTCCTCCTTGATGAGGAGGGCAATCTGTCACAGGGTACGCATGTGCCTTTCAAGCAGTACTATCCCCAGCCCGGTTGGGTAAGCCACGATGCAGAGGAGATATATGTTTCAGTCCTTAAAGCAATCGCCATGATCTTAAAGGAACATCCTGAGGCAAAGGGCAGTATCGCCTGCATGGGAATCACTAACCAGCGTGAGACTACTGTCGCGTTCTCGCACACCGGAAAGCCCCTGGATCAGGCCATCGTATGGCAGTGCAGAAGAACATCGGATATCTGCAGACGTCCTGCGATAAGAGAGAAGGGCAGAAGGATCACTGAGATCACGGGTCTTAAGATCGACCCTTATTTCTCCGCTACAAAAATGCTCTGGCTCATGGAGAATATCAGGAGCTTAAGAGACCGCTGCGCTACGGGCGAAGCTCATCTTTCGACAATTGACGGATTCCTCGTATACAGGCTTACGAACGGTGCTTCCTATGCTTCCGACTATTCGAACTGCTCGAGGACCATGCTTTTCGACATAGCGAAAAAGGAATATGACCAGGAATTCTTGGAGCTCTTCGGCATCCCGCAGAAAGCGCTTGCCAAGCCCATGGAATCCTGCGCTGATTACGGCGAGATAGACCTTAAGCCGGACTTTCTCAGAGACAGCGGATTTGACAACAGCGAGATCGAAGATCTTCTGTCCATAAACGGCGTACATATCACGGGTGTCTTAGGTGACCAGCCGGCGGCACTTCTTGGCCAGAATGCAGTAAATAAAGGCGATTCCAAGACCACATACGGTACGGGAAGTTTTACTTTGATGAACCTCGGAACAGAACCTGTGTTCTCCAAGAACGGACTTCTGACATCCTGCGCATGGTCTATTAAGGGCGTCACGAATTATGCACTCGAAGGAAGCATATTCCAGGCAGGTTCTGTCATCAGCTGGCTTAAGGACGAACTGCAGTTTATTAATAACCCTGCAGAGTGCGATGACATCTGCAATTCGATTGAAGATGCCGGCGGAGTATATCTTGTTCCTGCATTTACAGGACTTGGCGCACCTTACTGGAAGCCTGATGCAAGAGGCATCTTAACAGGCCTTACCAGAGGTACCGGCAGGGCTCAGATCGTAAGGGCGGGCGTTGAATCGATCGCATATCAGGTTACGGAACTCGTAAATCTCATGACCGACGATACAGGCATAAAGGCAGGCACAATGAAGGTCGACGGCGGTGTCTGCGCCAGCTCGTTCCTGATGCAGCTCCAGTCTGACCTTTTAGGCGTAAAGATCACGAGAGCGTTGAGCGATGAGATGACCGCGATGGGCGCAGGACTTGCAGCCGGAATTGAAACTGGTATATTTGATTCCGTCGAATCCACAGGCAGGTTCTATCAGGCAGGCGCATCCTACGAACCTAACATGTCCGCGTTCGAAGTATCCGAGAAGATGGAGGGCTACCGTTCTGCCGTAAGAGCTACGCTTCTTTCAGGCAACGACTGATCTAATGATTCAGGTTTATATAGTTTTCTTCAAGATATTTATATTCCTGGCACTGGGCTTTGTCCTTAACAAGACCAAGGTAATAGACAGCACAGCCGAGAAGGCTTTATCGAAGATCCTTCTTACGGCCGTACTGCCGTTTATGATCCTGATGTCGAGCCAGCACACCTATTCAAATGAAGCAGTTAACGGCATGGTCATATGTGCCGCTTTCGGCATCGGTTATTATGCCCTGACGCTGATAATAATGAGTCTTTCGCTTAAGAGAGCGAAGATCACGGCTGATGAGAGAAGGATAATGATCACCTGCACCGCCTTTGCGAATACGGGCTTTGTAGGATTTCCCCTTATGGAAGCCCTGTTCGGTAATTACGGACTTCTTCTTGCTGCGGTATATAACCTTTGCTATAACCTGTTCTTCTATACATATGCAGTCTATCTTTTCTCCAGAAAGCCCAAGTTCAGGCTCCTGGAGATCTTTAAAAATCCTGTATCCATCGCATCCATCCTCGCGATCGTTCTGTTCATAATCCCGTGGAGGATGCCTTCCTTCATCGCTGAGGCTTTTAAACTCATAGGCGACATGACGGTTCCAATGTCCATGATGGTTATGGGTTCTATGCTCGCAAGTGTGAAGATAAAGAAGCTTGTCACCGATAAGAAAGCCTATATAGTGTCGGCTTTAAGGCTTGTTATCCTGCCGGTTGCGGTTATGGGCGTGATAATGGCTGTATCTTTCTTCCTTCCGATGTCGCCTGAGACAAAGAGCGTTATCGTTCTGATGTGCGCTTTGCCCTGCGGCTCAATGAATGTAATATATTCGGAGAATCACGATGTGGCACCGCATTTCTGCGCCCGCACCGTGTCGCTTTCTATGGTGTTTATGCTTGTAACTCTCATGTTCTGGGCATGGGCGGTTCAGGCAGTATTCTGATCTTAAGAGGTATGGGAAATGAGTGAGAACAACGGAAAGATCGAGAGGATCGAGAATGAGAAACTTGTAGAACTCCTGGGAAGTATCCGTCAGGACAGTTCCGAAGAGAACATGATCGCAGTCCTTAAGGAAGCTGCAGTTGCTAAATTCCTGGTTCCGGTAGACGGCACGGAAGGCAGTTACAGTTTCCATGCCGTAAGCGATTCCAAGGGTCTTAAGTATATGGTCGTCTATTGTGATTCAGACAGTTTTGAGGTCGCTTTCGAAAACAAGAAGGAGCCGCAAAACGGCGTGATCGCAGGCTTTGCAGATCTTATTGATGTCGTTATGGCGCCAAAGATGGGCCTTTCCGGCTTTGTCATAAATCCGGGTTCAGAGGAAGTGTTGTTCGGCAAGGACATGCTCAAGATGATCGCTTCGCAGATGGGAATCGGCGGTGACGGCACGGCTAAGGTCGGTGAACCCGACAAGTATCCGCCGGAACTTAAAAAGGCCCTTGACGGCTATCTCCAGATCGAACCCACAGTATCTAAGCTCTGGGTCAGACTTATGAAGGAGAACGGCACAGACCGTCTTATCTGGCTCATCGTCGCGGATGCTGAAGGTGAGGGAGAGCCCCTGAAATACACACTCGAGAACTTAAGAAAGTATTGTCTTCCTTATCTCGACAACATGGATGCGATGGTCGTATCAAGCAATGAGGATTTCGCAAAGAAGGTCATTGAAGGCGTTAAGCCCTTTGCAGTAAGGGACGACGGCTAAATCATGAACAGAAGTAAGACAGGACTTATCGTTCTTACTATCCTTGCGGCAATGTTCTTTCTGTTCATTGCCATTCTTTTCGGATCCAGTTCCAAAAGAAAGGACGTAATCGACAGGAAAGCCGCTCTGGAAGCGAGGCTTTCCGCCTTTGCACAGATGGATATCACGATCTACTGGATCGGCGAATTCCCTTCAGAACTTGAAGTCCTGGCTCCCGTTACACAGGTGATCCCGCCTGAGAGCGCTTCATCAGAGAACCTTCCCGTTAAGTCAACGACATTTCATACCACCGAGCGCGATGAGTTCGGAAATATAGTAAAAGAAGATATTCCGAGGGAATATTCCCGTTATATGCTTATCGTTATCTCTGGCAATCCCGTCCTTTCAGATTCCGCAAAAGAAGCGCTGAATAATGCAGTTGCTTTAAACGGAGTGCCGGTATATGCAATCGGCGATGAAGCATCGGACCTTGTCGGAAGTGTTCTGCTCTATAACCGCCATAAGAGCGGCCCAGGGAGCTCTCTTTTCTACAGCTTAAGCTCCAGATACAAGGAAAATCCCATTCCTGAGGACAAAGTCCTGGCAGGAGGCATGGATCTGGCCGAAGCCCTTCCGGAGATAATCGATCTGGCCATTGCCCAATATCCCACGGACGAACGCATACTCCCTGCGGGCAAGTAATTTTCCAGTGGCAAATTGCCACATTTTCGGCTGCCTGAAACCGCCTAAAAAGTGCAAAAAATAAGCCGTTCCGGTTTGACACCAAATTGTAATAATTATAATATAGGAGAGTGTTTAAATCCTTTTAGGAGGTGGTTCTTATCCGCGCGTTAGAACAAAGGATACTCACCGAAGGACAGGTTCTTCCGGGTGAAGTGCTTAAGGTGGGAAGTTTCTTAAACCAGCAGATCGACACAAAACTCCTTAAGGATATGGGCGAGGAGATTGCCAGGCTTTTTTCCTGTAACAATGTTACAAAGGTTTTAACCATTGAGTCTTCGGGCATTGCGCTCGCTTATTCGGCTGCGGTGGCTTTGGGTGTTCCGATGGTCTTTGCCAAGAAGCATAAGAGCAGCAATCTTGCAGGCAACATCCTCACTTCGAAGGTTTTCTCTTATACACACCAGCAGACATACGACATTATGGTATCGGGTGATTACATTAAAGCTGATGACACGATCCTTATCGTCGATGACTTCCTTGCGATGGGAAATGCGCTTAACGGACTTATTGATATCACAGGTCAGGCCGGTGCGAAGCTTGCCGGATGCGCGATAGCGATCGAGAAGGGATTCCAGGGCGGCGGTGACGCTCTGAGGGCTAAGGGGATCAGAGTCGAGTCTCTGGCGATAATCGACAGGATGACAGATGACTCACTGGAGTTCAGACCGCAATAAGTCTGAACAAAAACTAACTTTGATATGCAATTTGGTTGGCATATAACAATTTTGAACGGAGGCAGTTTATGAAAAAACTCATTTCGATGTTAGTAACTGCTGCACTCGCAGTTACATCAGTCTTCGCTCTCGCAGGCTGTAATTCAGCTAATGGCGGAGGCAAGGCATCTAACTTCAAGGTAGGTGCTATCTACATCAACAGCCAGAACGACACATCAGGTTATACCTATGCTCATCATCACGGTATTACCGAAGGAATGAAGAAGATCGGTCTGGATCCTGCTAAGGATCTCTACATCGTAGACAACATTCCTGAGGATGACGAGAAGGTTAAGCAGGCAATCGACCAGCTCGCAGGTAACGGATGCAACATCATCTTCGGTATCAGCTTCGGCTACATCAACGCATTCGAAGCTAAGGCTAAGGAATATCCGGATATCATCTTCTCCCACGCAACAGGTTATCTTTCCAACGATAAGAACTTCAACAACTATTTCGGAAGAATCTATCAGGCGCGTTACCTTGCCGGTATCGCAGCAGGATACAAGTCTCTCGAACTTAAGAACAACAACATCGGTTATGTTTCCGCTTGGGGTACTGAGTATGCTGAGACATGTTCAGGCATCAACTCATTTGCTATGGGATGCATGGCAGTTAACCCTGATGCAAAGATCAGCGTTTATGAGATCTCCACATGGGGCGACCAGCAGCTTGAGAGACAGGCAGCTGAGACATTGATCGACACATACGGATGCTGCGTAATCGCTCAGCACTGCGACTCAGCTCAGCCTCAGATCGTTGCTAACGAGAAGGGCGTTTTCGGATGCGGATACAACTCAGACATGACTGCTGAAGCTCCTAAGGCTCACCTCACAGCACCTGTATGGAACTGGGATGTTTACTATGCAACAGCTATGAAGGCTGCTATGGAAGATCCGGCAAACTTCATGACAAAGGTAGGCAACTACTATGAAGGCCTCAAGGCTGGATTCGTTGACGTATCACCTCTTACAGCTAACTGCTCAGCTGAGACAAAGGAAGCTATCGATCTTGCAAAGAAGCTCATGACTTCCGGCGAGTGGGATGTATTCTCCGGCGTTAAGCTCTCATTCTCAGGCGCAGCTGGTTCTGTAGCAGTTGCTAAGACAGACGCTGCTCTCAAGACAAATGACGGTACAGAGATCGTTGCAGCAGGCGGCGCTTCTGTTGAAGACGGAGTAATCCAGGGCTCAATGAATTACTACGTAGAAGGCGTTACTCAGGTTAACTGATAACAGTAATTTTGAACTAAGAGGTGTTTTATGGAATATGCCATAGAGCTAAAGGGAATAACTAAAAGTTTCGGCCCTGTGGCGGCCAATAAAAACATCAATCTGTCTCTTGAAAAGGGTGAGATCCTCGCCCTTTTAGGAGAGAACGGATCAGGTAAAACAACACTTATGAACATGCTGTCGGGCATCTATATGCCCGACAGCGGTTCTATTTTTATCGACGGGAAAAAGGTGTCCATCAATTCACCTGAAGATTCCGGCAAACTGGGAATAGGAATGGTCCACCAGCACTTCAAGCTGGTCGAGCGTTTTACGGCGCTCGAGAATATCCGTATCGGTATGAGGGATGCAGGACGTTTTATGCATGGTGCTGACGTCCGTAAAAAGATTGAAGATACAGCCGCCAAGTTCGGCTTTGACATAGATCTGGATAAGACAGTTGCCAATATGGCCGTGTCCGAGAAGCAGACTCTTGAGATCCTTAAGGTCCTATGCTACGGCGCGAAAATAATCATCCTCGATGAGCCTACGGCAGTGCTTACAGTCCAGGAGATAGACCGTCTTTTCGACGTCTTGAGAAAGATGAAGGAAGAAGGTCATTCGATAATAATCATTACGCATAAACTTAATGAGGTAATGGCGATATCTGACAGAGTCGCTGTATTAAGACACGGCGAATACATTGATACTGTCGTTACCAAAGAGACAAATGAGAAGGCTCTCACAGAGCTCATGGTGGGACGCAAGATCGAGCTTAATATCGACCGTCCGGTCATGGAAAAGACACATCCTCTTCTTGAGATCAGAGACCTTACCATTAAGAACGACGAGGGTGCTGTAGCAATAGACCACATCAATTTCTATATAAGAGGCGGAGAGATGCTGGGCGTTGCGGGAATCGCAGGCTCAGGACAGAAGGAACTCTGTGAAGCGATCGCAGGACTCCGCAAGATAGAAGACGGACAGATGATCCACGAAGGCGAGAGCATTGTCGGAATGTCACCGAAGAAGATCCTGGAGCACGGCATCTCAATGAGCTTTATTCCTGAGGACCGTCTGGGCATGGGTCTTGCACCTTCGCTCTCCATCACGGACAACATGATCCTCAAAAACTACAATGAGTCCAAGGGCATTTTTGTCGACCGCAAGTCCGCCCGCGTTGAAGCGCAGAAAGTCATCGACAGACTTGAAGTCGTAACTCCTTCAACAGAGACTCCGGTAAGAAGACTTTCAGGCGGTAATGTCCAGAAAGTCCTGCTCGGACGTGAGATCAAATCAGGTCCTAACGTACTTATCACCGCATATCCTGTAAGAGGTCTTGATATCAACTCTTCTTACACGATCTACAATATCCTGAATGAACAGAAGAAAAAGGGCGTAGGTATCTTATTCGTCGGTGAAGACTTGGATGTCATGCTCGCTCTGTGCGATAAGATCATGGTCATCTGCCACGGCAAGCTTCAGGGTGTTGTAAACAGCAATCACACGACCAAAGAAGAGATCGGACTTATGATGACAGGTACAATCAACATCGTAAACAAAGAAGGTAAGACTGACGGTATCGCTAAGGATTCAGCTTTTACAGATGAGGAGGTCAAGGCCTAATGAAGAAATATCATCTGGTAAGAAGAGCTGACGCCAAGCTCAGCAGAACGCTTATTTTCTACGCTGTGGGAATCCTCGTGTCACTTACGATCGGTGCAATTGTCTTAGGCGTTTTGGGAATCAATCCTTTCGATTACTACGGCAAGATGTTCACGATCGGACTTGTCGGAAACAGATATGGATATAAGAGCATCGAAGGACTTCTTAAGATCTTTGTTCCGCTCCTTATCACATCACTTGCTTTGAGCCTTTCATTCAAGATGCGCTTCTGGAATATCGGAGGCGAGGGCGAGTTTCTGATCGGTGCGATCACGGCATCCATCATCGCATTCAACAGTTCCGGAATGCCTAATTTTGTTACTGTTCTGCTTATGTGCCTTGCAGCAATGATATCTAGCGGAATAATCGGTATCGCGATCGCTGCACTTAAGGTCAGGTTCAATACAAATGAGACTCTCATGACGCTCATGATCAACTACATAATGCTCTACGTCATTAGATATATCGGCGAGACAAAAGCTGATTGGAACTTCTTCTTAAGAGAAGATTCGGAAAGGCCTAAATTCGGCACTTTCCCCGATTCCGCTGTAATGACCGGAATCCCCATGGGACAGTTCAAGCTCTTATGGTCAGTCATCATTGCGCTTGCCCTTACTGCGATCGTTTATGTATATCTCAAATACACCAAGCAGGGTTACGAGATCTCTGTTGTAGGTGACAGCAGCGCGACTGCAAAATATGCCGGAATGAGCGTAGGCAAGATCGTCTTAAGAACGATGTTCATCTCATCTGCAATGATCGGTCTTGCAGCAGCTCTCACAGTATCTGCATCAGGCACGATCTCGGATACTGTTACCAATAACGTGGGATGGACGGGAATCATCGTCGCGTGGCTGTCAAAGCTCAGCGTTCCTGCGGTATTCGTAACATCGATCCTTATCTCTATCCTGCAGTACGGATGCCAGGCTGCAGCAACACAGTATCCTGCGATCGACAGCAACTACGCAGATCTTCTGCAGGGACTTATCCTGTTCTCCGTACTTGTTGCTGACTTTGCAGCAAACTTTAAGATCGTAAAGAAGGAGGAAGCAAAGAATGCTTGAAGTAATTACGTTGTTCCTCTTTAACATAATCGTATACAACATTCCGCTCCTGTACGGCACGACCGGTGAGATCATGATCGAGAAGTCCGGTTCTCTGAACTTAGGCGTTGAGGGCACCATGGCTATCGGCGCGGTTGCAGGTTATCTTGCAGGCGTAAAGGCGGACAATCTTCTGGTTGCAGTTCTTGTAAGCTTCATAGCTTCAGGTATTGTAGGTCTTCTTTTCTCGTTCCTGACAGTAACACTGCAGGCTAACCAGAATGTAACAGGTCTTACTATCACCACTTTCGGTGTTGCTTTCTATTACTTCATCGGCAACGCTCTGGCCAACAGCGATGGCGGCTGGCCCAGAATGAACGATACCAAGCTCGCAGCCCAGTCACAGGCTTTTGCTATTCCCGGACTGTCGAAGATCCCCTTCGTCGGAGAAGCTCTTTTCTCTCACGGGATCCTCGTATATCTCGGCATAGTCATTGCAGTACTTATGTGGCTTTATTTCAACAAGACCGTGCCCGGCTTAAAGCTCAGGGCGATCGGCGAGAATCCTGCAGCAGCAGACTCTCTTGGCGTTAATGTCACATTCTATAAGTATGCGCACATTATCGTAGGTTCCGGCATCATGGGAATCGGCGGACTTTACATGGGTCTTAACATGGGCGGTACATTTGAAGGATCAAACTGCTGGATCAACGGTTACGGCTGGATCTCAATCGCGCTCGTTATTTTCGCGAACTGGAGCCCTGCAAAGGCACTTCTCGGAACGCTGGTCTTCGGATTCTTCAACACACTCAGAGTCCAGAATGCAGCACTTGCTTATGCGTTCCCGGGCGCTCTTGGCTGGCTTACCAAGATACCATCTCACTTCTTCTCGGCATTGCCGTTCATCATAACGCTCATAGTCCTCATCGCAAGCTCTCTCTCATCGAAGAAAAAGAGCGGTGAGCCTCAGGCAATAGGACGCAATTACTATAGAGAAGACAGATAACAGGAAAAGGGGCAACTATGCAAAACACAAGAAAACTTACGGACAATCTGACCTGGATCGGCGTAATTGACAGAAGGATTTCCAGGTTCGAGAAAGTCTACAAACTAAACTCCGGCATGAATTACAATTCGTATTTCCTTGATGCCGGCGCCACTGTGCTTTTCGATACAGTCGACAGGGAAGTGGCAGACACATTCTTCGATAATCTCAAGTATTGCCTGAACGGCCGTGATCTCGACTATATCGTGGTCCATCACATGGAACCTGATCACTCTGCCACACTGGCAACTGTTCTTGATCTTTATGAGAACGCCAAGATCATATTGAATGCGAAAACACTCCAGTTCTTATCACAGTTCTTCCCGGATAAGGATTATTCGGAAAGAGCAGTCGTCGTAAAAGACGGTGATGAGATGGATCTCGGATCTCACAAGTTCAAGTTCGTCTTCGCACCGATGGTTCACTGGCCTGAGGTCATGATGAGCTTTGATGAGACAGACGGAACACTCTTTTCCGCTGATGCATTCGGCAGCTACGGAGCTATAAACGGATCCATATTTGCAGATGACAAGGACTTTGATCTTGATCTTCTTAATGAGGCACGCCGTTACTACACGAATATCGTCGGCAAGTACGGCATGCAGACCATCGCGGCAATCAATAAAGTCTCATCTCTTGATATAAAGATGATCTGCCCTCTGCACTCATATGTATGGCGCAAAGACATCGCGAAGATCATCGACTGCTATAAGACGTGGGCTTCTTATACACCTGAGGAAAAGGGCGTATTCATCCTTGTTGGTTCTATCTACGGACATACTGCAAATGCAGCTGAAGTCCTCATGACTGAGCTCGATAACAGGGGCATTAAGTCCGTGATATTAGATGCTGCATCTGCGGATATCTCGGACATTATCGCCATGGCATTTAAGTACAGCAATATAGCAATCGCATGTGCAACATACAACAACGGAATCTACTCTCCGGCAGAGCATGCGGTAAGAGAGCTTGCTGCCCACGGGTTGACGGGAAGAGGCTTCTCTGTTATAGAAAATGGTACATGGGCTCCTGCCAGCGGCAAGGGCCTTCTGGCGATCATCGAAGGTTTTAAGAACTGCAGAGTGGTCGGCCAGACAGTAACTATTAAGTCGTCAGGTAATGATGCTTCGGCACTGGCTATTTCCGGGCTTGCTGAAGCTATCAGGGAAGATATTGGAAACACATAAAGAATAAGAGAGGTAGAAAATGCACTGTCCAAATTGTGGAAAAGAACTTAGTGATAATCAGAAATTCTGCGGCGGATGCGGAAAAGACGTATCACATCTCTGGCAGCAGGCAGCACCTGCTCCGGCACCTGCAGCTGTTCCGGCTCCCGTTGAGCCTGCACCTGCACCGGCTCCCGTAGAAGCAGCTCCTGCTCCTGCACCGGCTCCCGCTCCTGTGGCAGCAGCGCCCGCGCCCGCACCCGCACCTGCTCCTGAATCAGCTTTCGGACCTATCGGCACACCTATGCCGGCTGCAACACCTGCAGCGCCTGCACAAAGCAGTGAGCCTCCGAAGAAAAAGAAGGGCAAGGCAGGTCTTATCATCGGCCTTTCAGTCGGTGGATTTATCCTTCTTGCAGCTATCGTTGCAGGTATCGTTTTCGCTGTAAGAAGCATAGCAACACCTGAACCTACACGTACTAAGAAGCCTACAACAGTTGAGACTGACGATCCTACGGAGCCCGTATCAGACAAGGCCAAGAGAACTATCATGGTCTATGCGATCGGAACCGACCTTGAATCCAAAGGCGCAAACCTTTCTGCTGACGTTAAGGAAATGATGGCAGCACAGCCCGGCAAGGACGTAAACGTCGTCCTTCAGACAGGCGGATGCAAGGATTTCCAGAATACATACATGCAGGACGGCGCATGCCAGCGTTTCGCTATCCAGAACGGCAACATCAAGGAGCTTGAGAACCTTGGTGACGTAAGCATGGTCGAGCAGCAGACACTTCAGGACTTCATCAAGTTCGCGAAAGAGAAGTATCCTGCTGAGAACTATATTCTCGTAATGTGGGATCACGGCGGCGGAGTACCTTTGGGATTCGGCCAGGATGAGCTCCATGACGGCAAGCTCACTGAGATCGAGATCGCTGATGCCATCAGAAATTCCGGCATTACGTACGAGACGATCATCTTCAATGCATGCCTTATGGGATCACTGGAAGTTGCCAAGGCATTAGATCCTTATACAGAGTACATCGTTGCAGCAGAGAGCCCTACATGGGGAAGCGCTTACTATGATGTAGGCATCAACTACACCAATTTCCTTAACTACATCGGCAAGGATTTCAAAGGTACTGCAAAAGACTACAGCGAGTACATCGTAAGAGATTACATGGACAATATCGAAGCTACGCAGAATGCTACCGGTTACTACAATATCGACACATGCATGTCTGCTATCGATACAGATAATGTTAATGAAGTTCTTGAAGCTTATGAGAAGTTCATCGCTGTTCTCGACAAGAGAGTTTTCGAGAACAACGGATATGCTGAATTTGTACAGTTAAGAGAAGCATGCGGTTCATTCGAAGGCACAGACTCTGTTGACCTTACAACTCTTGCAAGCAAGTACATCAACTGCGGTGACAAGGATATCGAAGGCGCGGCAAGCAAGCTTATAAACGAAGTAGGCAACTGCGTATTTACAGAGAGCAACAACTCTTACACATATGCGCACGGCATGACAACATATGCGCCTTATCTCTATCCCCAGTACTACAATGAGGCAAGAATCACATTCAAGACATTGGGCTACCACGATACAACGATCCTTTTCTACGATAAGTTCGTAAGTAAGGAACTCTATATCCTCAACATGACTGACTCTGCAGGTGACTGGTATATCAAGCCGGCAGATGCAGGACAGATCCAGTCCGGTAATGTCTACGATATTTCCAACCTCGTTCTGAATATGGGTTCTTATGAAGCAATTAAGCTTGAAGCTGATGACTGGAAGGTCATTCGTGAAGTCAAGGTTACACTTGCTTATACATTCCCTGATGAGAAGAATAAGATCTTCTATCTCGGTTCTGACAACCAGTATGAGGTAGATAAGAATAATTACATCATCCTCGAGAATCCGACAAAGTGGGTATACTTCAACGAATTCGGATTTGTC
>JAEFBC010000036.1 GCA_016292155.1 Saccharofermentans sp.
ATGCCCTGCTACAAGGCATCACAGAAAGTAAATATCGATCCTTCATTGGCTGATTCATATACGAGATGGGAGGTGCTTGGTCATGATTAATATCTTCAAGCAGTCCATCCCTTCCGCGAAAAGGAATCCGAAGCTCAGCACGGTTCAGGACAGCTTCCTCAGTGAACTTCTGGTGTCGCTTATTACTGCACTGTCGGTTCTGACCGTAATGATATTCGTTAAGATGTATCTTGCAGATATAAGGATCAGCGCATTCCCGCCGTTCTCACTTCTTATCGTTGCGGTGCTCCACACATTCATCAGAAGAAGCCGGATCCAGAATCTGTTCCTCATGATCGCGCTGCATCTGGCAGTGTCTGCCGGATTCTATTTCGCAGCATTGAATATTCCATTCCTCGAATTTGGAAGGATCGCACCTAACAAAAATTATCTGTTCTTGGCTCTTTTAATTCTTACTATCTTTTCGATCAGTTACCGTATCAAACCTGTATACACAGCAAGCGACCCTGAATTCATTGCGTTCCCTGCAGCTATTCATGCGATCGGTTATATCCTCTTGAAGATCGAGGATTACTACGCTGCACAGAAGGCCGAATTTATTGAGTCATCCAAGTATCTTACACGAAGCGGCATGCTCTACAGACTGAGCAAACTTCAGGCTCTGGCTGATGCAAGAGAGGGCTTTTCAACGAATCTTCTTATCCACGCGGTCATAATCGCATTGCTGTTCCTCATAATGCGCCAGCTCGCTGTATTTGAATCAAAATACTATCACTCGATCCGCAAGGAATCGAAGACTTCAGCGCTCCTTAAGATGCAGAACCGCAAGACTGTAATATTCATCGTCATTCTGTTCCTGGTTGCAGTATTCATGCTTTTCTTCTTCCCTTATTCGGCAGTAGATGCTCTTCTTACGGGCGCTGCACAGGGTATCTTAGGCGGGATAATGTATCTTTTATCCCTTTTGGAATTTACTGATGAATATGTAGACCTGGATCTGCAGGAGATCAGTGAATTAGAGGAATTTGAGGATGTCTCTTCTGACGAGCCTATTACCAGGGCAATAGCGATCATACTGCTTGTTATTATTGTTGCCGTGATCATCTTAATCGCCGTCAAATCCATCAGTGCTTATCTCAAAAACAAGCCTAAGAAAAACGAAGTGGACGAGATATCTGATGACGAGATACTGATCGACACCATCGAAAACATCGCGCCCGAAGAAGAACTTTCCGGCAGGTCGCATGACTTCGGTTCAGGCTATGAACGCCAGGTAAGAAAACGCTTCTACGATAAGACGCGCCGCGCGATGAGGAAAGGACTTCCTGTATCAGGTGCTTCCACTCCTGGTCAAATAGAGAGCGCGCTTCTGGCAAGCGGTGATAAAGAGATATCATCCCTTAGAAAAGAATACGAGAAAGTACGTTACGGCAAAGAATAGAGGCTGCCCATTGAGAGAGCAGCCTTTGCTTTATTTATTGGTCTTCTGGAAGGCTTTAAGATCGTCAGTCATCTTTTTCGCTGTCCGGAAATCAAGCAGATACATGATGACCACTACTCCCACATAGACTAATGCCACCGATAAGGCAATGGCAATAAGCCTTGTCGGATCCACATTGGAGACCCCTGTAAAACCTACAGAGAACAAGAGGATTATAAGCTCGATCGACAGGAGCTGAATGATCTCACGGACGATCATCTGCTTGACTGTAAGTTCGCGCTTTGAATACATGATAAGGCCGGGGATCACGCCGAGCAGACCGTCTATTACAGGAACGATAAATGCAGTGTAATCAAGCTTCTCATCAGGCGCGAGGACGATGCCGCAGATAAAGATCGCGATATTGACCAGCGTTACTATTATGAAGAAACTCATTAAGTTGTTCTTTATATGCTCTTTCATGCGCCTGCCCTCCTGCTGATGAATTCCCTGAATTCCGGTACGTATTTGCGCGAGATGATTACATCCTCGCCGTTTGAGAGTTTGCATAAGAATCTGCCGTTAAGGGCAGGCTTTATGGAATCTGCCTTCATGATGTTTACAATGACCGACTTGGAAATCCGGAGATAACCTTTCTCCTTAAGGAGGTCCTCGAATTCATAAAGCTTTAGATTCGTCTCAAAACTGTCCTTATATGTGTAGATAAATGTGCGGTCATCTACGGATTCGATATAGAAGATATCGACGACGGGTATCTCATAAATACGCTCGCCTTTTGAGCCTGAGATACTGCCGTCAAGCCCCTTTACGAACTTTACGATCGACTTGACCCTGGTGTCTTCAGAGTGGCACCCGATCTCGATATATTCCTGTTCCTGCCCGCCGATCTTCCTGATCTTTATTTCCATCAGTTAACTCCCGGATAATATTCATTGACAGCAAACTGTCCTTTCCCCTTAAGATAACAATCGAAAAATCTTACTTCAAGTGAATTGACCATATCCGACACATATGCATGATCAACATCACCCGAACCGAGCATCTTTGCGAGGAAAGGCGCAAAGAGCGGCAGATCCGTATAATCCATGTGAAGCGTGCCCTCTATATAAGTGCAGTAATAAGTCTTGGCAGTATCCTTGATCGTGAGGTTCGGATAAGGATAATCGATCTTTGCAATTTCCTGAAGTTCCCAGTGAGATCCCTCGTTCTCAAACTCAAGGAGCGGAACCGTATAAGGCGTCTCATCGATAATGTACTTGCCGTCCTTAACACCGAGCATATTGCCGAGCATCGTTCCGTCGATGTCTATTACTGCATCGATATCATCGCGGATCTTGCCGACTTCAACTGCAGTGGCACCGCCCATCGAATGACCCATAAGGCCGATCTTGTCCGTATCTATATGTGTAAGGACATTAAGAACATCCTTTCTCGATGAATCATTCTCAAACCAGAAGCATCCCGTATCGTTATTGTCAGCTCCTGCGATCAGGGCATCTAATGCAAAATTCATGTCCGCAACACGAAGCTCCATCCAGCCTTTGGACATTTCATAGATATCTTCTTCAGAAGTGACTTCCCCGTTCGCATTCATGCAGCCGCTGAAAAAATCCCGGTCGACAGTGACTGTCTTTCCGGAAGTATCCTTCGTGAAGAATGAGTGATAGGGATGCTCAATACTTACGACAACATAACCGTTGCTTGCAAGCTCAAGATATGTCGAAGCGTTACTCTGATAATATCCGAACGCGCCGTGCGAGAAAATGACCAGCGGAAATTTCTCTCCTTCTTTTGCTTCCGCGGGTGTGAAAAAATATACCGGCACTTCTCTTTTGGAGCCGTCATTTTCGAAAGTCTCAATGCGGCTCTCATCAACAAGAATGCAGTTGCTCTGCGCTACAGTATAAGAACCTGTCACAGGCCTTCCCTCATAATCAGTAAAAAGGAATGCCGGAACCATCGCGCCGCTGATAAGAACTGCGCTTACGATAAGGCTCAAGACCTTGAGGCCCGTCTTCTTAGCGTCAGTCTTCTTCCTGAATGCGAGGGCGAACAAAGAAGCAATAACTATCCTTACAGCAAGAAGGATAATGAGCCCCATAAATCTGAAGCTTGTGTCGATCCCCGGGAATACAAGCATGATGCCGAATATCAAAAGCTGCGCTGCATTTACGATAAGGCGTCTTAATTGCCACGTCCTTTTGCCGGATGATCTCTTCAAAGCTTCGAAAATTAGAAATGCTGCTTCAGCAGCGATAAGTAATATAAGCAGTAAACCTGTCATGTTAAATACCTGTCCCTTCATTGATTTGGGCAGAGTATATTGAAGCTTTTTGGCCTTTACAACGGGTTTGGGGGTAAGATGCAAAAGGAGGCGGTAAGATGCATTTTCAGGCCGTAATTAACACACTTTTTCCGTTATCCGTGATTGCAAAGCCCTGATGTATATCTATAATTATGCTGTTAATCAAGATAAGAGATTAAGGTGAATATCATGATCAAAAACATCGTACTCGACATGGGAAATGTCCTTCTGGATTTCAACCCTGAATTCGTTTTAAATTCATTCTGTTCTTCTGACGAGGAGAAAGAGATCATCGACAGAGAGCTCTTCAACGGACCCGAGTGGGCCTTAGGCGACAAGGGCGATATCAAGGACAAGGACAGATTCGATCTTGTAAAAGTAAGAGTCCCTGAGAAGTACCACGAGGCATTAAAGAAGTGCGCAGACAACTGGGACATCTGCATGAACCCTTTAGAGGGCGCAAGAGAATTCTGCGAATATGTAAAAGATCACGGTTACGGCATCTATGTTCTGTCCAATGCGAGCGACCTGTTCTACACATACTTCCCCAAGTTCCTGCCATTGGATTTCTTTAACGGGGTATTCGTCTCATCAGACTATCTCATGCTCAAGCCCGACGTTAAGATCTATAAGACATTCCTTGAAAAATACGGCTTGGATGCCGGAGAATGCCTCTTCATTGATGACAGGGCAGATAACATCGAAGGCGCCAAGAAGGCCGGCCTTAATACCTTCCGGTTCATGGGCGATTATCAGGCTGTCATCAGTCAGCTGGGATAATTGTAAATCTCAATTTTATTAATAGAATATTTAGGCGTTTGGGTTTGTTAACACGTTAATAACAATCCTAAACGCTTTGTTTTCATTTGCGTAATTCCAAGTTTTTATCGCCACCCTATAATCAACATATAAGTTCACTTCAGGGGTGAAGATATATTGATGAATTGATTTCTAAGCAATAAATATGGAGGTTGACGATTTATGGCTAGCAAGAGTTTATATGATTTTACCGTTAATGACGTAGCCGGCCTGTTCCTGGATACTGCCGATGCTATCGTAGTCGTAGACCCCGCAATTGATGCATATAAGTCAATAATCCGCCGTGGAATGTTCGAGACATTCCTTAAGGAATCAGGAATCTACCATGACCTCATCCTGGATCTGTGGTTCCACTTCAATGATTCAAATGAGAAGGTCGCAGGCGACTACCAGATCTTTGCCGACAGCACAGGCGTTTTCAAGACAAAGTACAGCAGAAGGCTTAGGCTCGTGCTGGAGGACGAGAAGGTCTCTCACCTCGTACAGCTTACTGTCTATCCTTTCGATAACGCATCAAAGTATATTTTCGTAATGGATGAATTTGACGACAACGAATCCCTCCAGGAATCCCTTACGACAAAGAAGATCAACACTATCCAGAATACTTACCTGTTCTCCATGTATATCGACCTCGTAGCCGATACCACGAGCAGCATCAACGTTACGGAGATCTCTGACGATGTTGTCAATTACAACCTTAAGTATTCCGACTGGAGAATGATGATCGTCAACATGATCTGGCCTGAGGATCAGGAACAGTTCCTCCGCCGTACGGATCCCGAGTACCTGAAGAAGAATTTCACGCCCGGCCGTACATCATCTTATGACTGCATGATGCGCAATCTTGAAGGTAACTTTATATGGGTCAAGCTCATTTTCAGCCGCGCTCAGACTTATAACGACGACGATTACAGATTCGTCTTCATGGTTCAGGATATCAACGACAAGTCCATGGAACTGATGTCTACACTTCAGAAGTATGAGGAAAAGGCGATCAAGGATCCTCTTACAGGCGTCCTTAATCACGGTGAGATCGAGACACAGCTCAACAACGCCATTACCCGCCGTCAGAGCAGTGATGATCCGGTCTCAGTCATGATGCTCGACTTAGACCACTTCAAGCAGGTAAACGACAACTATGGACATGCCGTTGGCGATGTTACCCTGAAGCATTTCGCAAAGCTCCTGATGGACGCCTCTGTTGAAGAGAAGGCACTGGTGGGACGCTGGGGCGGCGAGGAATTTGTAATAGTCTGCCGCGAAAAGAATGCCGAAGAAGCAAGTGCTATGGCAGAGAACCTCCGACAGAAAGTCGAAGCTTACCAGTTCCCTGACATTTACCATATCACCTGTTCAATCGGTGTCACTGAGCTCAAAGCTGACGATGAGTTCAAGGAGGCATTTAACAGACTCGATAAAGCGATGTATGCGTCAAAGCATAACGGAAGAAACAAGGTTACGTTACTCTAAAGAAAAGGCCGGGATCGTTTCCCGGCCTTTATCTTTTATTACTTGATCTTTTTTCCGTCGCTGAAGGCATTTCCGACCTTCTCGCCTAATCCGATATAAGTGTTGTTAATCGGATCGAAAGTAATTGGCTTTAGCTTCTTCGGATCGATCTTACCGTCTGTAAGGACGCTATCATCAACTGAGACATTTACGATCTCACCTACGAGGATCCCGTCTTCAAAACTCTTCACTTTGCACTCCAAAGCCATCGGAAGCTCATCAATAAGAGGTGCGTCAACGAATTCGCTCTTTGTCGCATGGAATCCTGCCTTAGCGAACTTATCAAGTTCTTTTCTTCCTGACTCAATGCCTACATAATCACAAGCGATGACCTGGTCTTCTGTGGCCATGCTGACCGTAAATGCTTTCCGGACAGCAAGATTATCTGTGGTCTTGTGCTCGCCCAGGCTGATCGTGATCTCGTGATAGTCGGTCGTGATACCCCATGCGGCATTCATCGCATTGGGAACACCGTTCTCATCGTATGTTCCTATGATGAGCACCGGCTGCGGATACATAACAGGCTTTGAGCCGAAATTCTTTCTTCCCATGATAAGTCTCCTTTCAGATCAATCTTCAATATAAGCTGAAGTCTCTTCAAGTTTCTTCTCTGCCCTTTTTGCCATAACCAGGACATATACAGGCATTACGATTCCGACAAACGAACCGAACAACGTGTAAATGATTTGGAATATTGAGAAGTTTTCTATATGTTCGAAATATATACTTTCCGCACCTGATCCGCCACTAAGACAGAAAGCATAGAAGCCAATGCTTGCGATGATCATAACAAGGCTCCAGCAGTATGTTATGAGCCTGATGATCCACGCGTGAGGAATGATCTTCTCGTTCTTCCTGTTCCTGTAAAAAACTACGATCAG